>JBDKJJ010000127.1:0-14988 GCA_039796635.1 Bacteroidota bacterium | reverse complement strand
CATTTAAATAGCTTTTTTACATCAGCAATTTGTTTGTTGATGGTATTTTCAGTTCAATTATTGTATTGGAAATATGTTAGTAATCAATGGTTGGTTTATACTTACGGCGACCAAAATTTTGATTGGTTTCATCCACATGTTATTAATGGTTTGATAAGCTATAAAAAGGGTTGGTATATCTATACACCTATCATGTTTTTTGCAACCTTAGGATTTTATTTTTTATTCCGACAGCAGAAAAAAATAGCAGTAAGTATTCTGTTATTTATGATACTAAATACTTATGTAGTATTTAGTTGGGCAATATGGTGGTACGCTACAAGTCTTGGGCAACGAGCCATGGTTCAGAGTTATGCAGTAATGAGTTTTCCATTAGCAGCTATTATTACTTGGATTTTTAAACAGAATAAATTTATAAAATTAATAGCAGTGTTCCTTTTTTCGGGTTGTATTTACTTGAATATTAATTTAACATGGCAAGCGCATTATGCTATTTATTTTGAAGGAGATAATATGACTAAACGATATTTATTCCGAACTTATGGAAGATGGAATATTAAAACTAACGATTTAAAATTATTAGATACCGAAGAAGAATACAAAGGAGATTTTTTAAATAAAAGAAGTATTGAATTAAAGGCAGTTAAATTTAATGATACTATTTTAATTAACGTGCAAAATCAATTTAGCAAGTTAATGATAGTTGATTTAAAAAATAATGATTCAAAATGGTTAAGAGTTTCGGCTAATTTTTTTGCATCGCCTAAAGAATGGAATGTTTGGTTAATGCCTCAACTCATTGTTCGATTTAAAAATAATACACAGGAAATTAAAACAAGAATGATAAGAGTTAGCAGGTTAATGAATGATGACCAAAAATGGCATCAAATCTATTTAGATGTAATTATTCCTAATGAAATTTTTAATAAAGTTGAAGTTCAATTGTGGAATGCTAACAGCAGCAATCAATTAACCGCAATTAATTTTAAAGCAATAACGTTTAATTAAAAAGTTAAACAATATTTCGATAATTAAACGAGTTAAATCAATTCAACTAACTATTTTCGCAACTCAAAAATAAAATCTTTCATTGACTATAAATTCAAAAATAATAATCATTGGCGCTGGCCCTGCTGGGCTTACAACCGCTCATCAATTAGCAAAAGCTGGTGCTGATGTTACATTGTTTGAAGCAGGCAATGATGTGGGCGGCTTGGCTCGTAGCTTTGATTTATGGGGACAAAGAGTGGATTGCGGACCTCATCGTTTTTTTAGCAGTGATAAAATAGTGAATGATTTTTTTGAAGAGATTGTACAGTCAGATTATACATTAGTCAATCGCTTAACTCGAATTTACTATCGAAATAAATTTTTCTATTATCCACTTCAGCCTTTCAATGCATTAAGCAATTTACCCATCACTACTGTATTTGGTATTTTATTTAGCTACGCAAAGCAAAGATTTCAGCCAATTGCTAACCCTGAAACATTTGAAGAATGGGTAGTTAATCGTTTTGGAAAAAAATTATTTGGTATTTTTTTTAAAAATTATTCTGAAAAATTATGGGGCATACCTTGTAGTAAAATTGATGCTGATTGGGCTGCTCAACGAATCAAAAAATTATCGTTGTGGGAAGCTGTGAAAGGAGCCTTAGTAGGAAATACAGGGAATAAACATAAAACATTGGTTGACCAATTTGCTTATCCAAAAAACGGTACAGGAATGTTGTATGAACGAATGGCAGAACAGTTTAAAAACTATGGCGGTAAATTACATTTGAATTCAGCAGTAAAAAAAATAATTCAGAACGAAAATGGTGAAGCAATAGGTGTTGAATTGCAAAATGGTGAAATACATGTAGCAGATAAAATTATTAGCACTATGCCATTAACCAATATGGTAAAAGGCTTGCAATATGCGCCAGCAGCTGTAAAACAAGCTTGTGAAAAATTATATTTCCGCAATACAATATTGGTATATGTTGAAGTTGATAATGAAAATTTATTTCCTGATAATTGGATTTATGTGCATAGCCCTGAAGTATTGCATGGTAGAATTACTAATTTCAGAAATTGGTGTCCATCGCTTTATCAAGATAAAAAAACATCTATACTTTGTTTAGAATATTGGTGTTTTGAAAATGATAAAATCTGGAAATCATCAGCAACAGAAATGGGAAAATTAGGAGAAGATGAATTAAGAAAATTGAATCTAATTGCAGCAAACGACAAAGTATTAAATACGCATTTATTGCATATCCCAAGATGCTATCCTGTTTATGAAACTGGTTATGCAAGGCATGTAGATGTGGTGAAAGAATATTTAGAAACTATTTCAAATTTATTAGTAATTGGTAGATATGGTGCTTTTAAATACAACAATCAAGACCATTCCATTTTAATGGGATTGTTAGCCGCCAGACAAATTATTTCGGGAAACAATCAACATCTTTGGAACATCAACACAGATGATGAATACCAAGAGCAAGGCAATATAGAATACGATATTGCTATCAATAAAACTATATAATCGGTAGTTCGTAAAATGCTTCAGGGAAGCGAACTTCAGTAAGGTATAAGGCACTACCAGGCACAGCAAAATTTACTTTTGGTTTATTTTTAGTAGCCACCACTTCTTTAAATTCTTCTACCGTATAAATTCCTCTTCCTGCTTTTATCATAGTACCAACTAAACCTTTTATCATGCCTCGTAAATATCTATCTGCTTTAATCGTAAACAAAATAGAATCCTTATCAGGCATTGTCCATTCAGCAAAATCAATGCGGCAATGAGTGGTTTTATTATCAGAATTGCGTTTACAAAAAGCTTCGTAATCATAATAGGAAGTAAGACTTTTTGCACAAGCATTCATCACATCCAAATCTAACCTGCCATAATGAAAATAGTAAGAACGATTAAATAGGTATGGATTCTTTTCGTAGTGAATTAAATATTGATACTCACGTTGAATAGCATCAAATCGAGTATGAAATGAATCAGGTACTTGTCGTAAATTTTTAACTGCAATATCAGCAGGCAGCATGAAGTTTAATCGGCGTATAAAATGTTTTGGCACATCTAATTCGCAATCAAAATGAGCATAGGTTTGTTTGATATGAACACCAGCATCGGTGCGGCTTGCACCTACCAAAATTATTTTTTGCTGATATAGTATTGAAATGTTTTTTTCTAAAATTTCTTGTACGCTTATAGCGTTGGGTTGATTTTGCCAACCGTGATAATTAGTGCCATCAAATGCTATTTCAAATACGTATCGCATTTTATTTTTTGTTTATTGAACCACATAAGCTATTCATCAACTCATTATTTTGAGATTTCAAAAATTCCACTTCAGATTTTAAGACTTCAATAGTTGACAAATATTCATCCAAATGTTGGTGAGTAATTTGACTATTATGCTGTGTTCCTATGCTAATATTAGTTGGTACAAAATTATTATTTGTAACATTGTCAATTGATAAAATATTACTAAAATGTACTTCAAAATATGTTGATAAAATTATGATTTTGCTGATATTCAAATCAGAAATCCCTCGTTCAATATTACCATAAGCAGCAGGAGAAATTTCTAAATCAGCACATAATTTTTTACTTCAATTTTGCTTCTTAACTTTATTTCTCTTAAATTTTCACCATTGTTTTTTTACAGCTTCAACGGTTTTGTTTTTTTTTATCATGGTCGTATTTTTTTAGTAAAACTAAAATATTTTCAGTTAAACTAAAACCTATTCTTTTCGGAGTATTTATCGCCTCTTTTTTCTTCTCTATAATTTGTATTAATACCGATTACGTTTTCAATATAGCCCATCCCGAAGAAATCGGGACGTTTTACTCATTTGTACTATTTTCAAACTGTATCGGCATTTACCACTTCACAACTCCAAAATAGTTTGGACTATTTTGTTGTTGGAATTGGTATAACCTATTTAAAAGTAGTTAGATTTTTTTGTAAAGACGGACAATTGCCCGTCTTTACTTTTTTACAACATCAGCACCAATTCTTACGAAAATTCTCCTTCGTAAGTGAGAAAGGGGTGATTCAAATTATCTAAGAAAGTTCCTTAATCAATTTATAAAAATTAAAATCGGGCCGAAGATGATTTTCTAGTAATGTATTTTTCAAAGCTTGTTTATCAAAGCCTTTCATTCTTCTTTGCTGAATCAACCGCAAAGCCTTATCGGTAAGTAGTTGTACTTTTTTATCTTGGCTATGTTGCTCGGTAAAGTATCGTTCAATTACTTGTTGCAATGCTACAATTCCTACATTTTCGGTAGCAATAGTTTTAACAACGGGTATTTGCCAACTACGAATGAATCGTTCATGAATCAATCTTTCCAGGTTTTTTATAAATCCTTCGGCATTAGGCAAGTCACTTTTGTTTACTACAAATACATCGGCAATTTCCATTAAGCCAGCTTTCATGTTTTGAACTTCATCGCCTGCGGCTGGTGTTAAAGCCACAATGGTAATATCAGCTAAGCCAGCAATTTCAACTTCACTTTGTCCTACGCCAACTGTTTCAACAATTATCAAATCAAAATTAGCTGCTTTTACCACATCACATACTTCTAATATTTTTTCAGATAATCCTCCTAACGAACCACGGCTAGCCAACGAACGAATAAATACATTTTCAGAATTAAAATGCTCAGCCATTCTCACTCTATCGCCTAGCAATGAACCCAAATTAAATGGTGATGAAGGGTCAATTGCTAAAATAGCAACGCTTTTATTTTGCATTACATATTCTCTTACCAAAGCATTAGTTAATGTGCTTTTGCCTGCGCCTGGAGCTCCGGTAATTCCTACTACAGGGGTTGATTTTGTTTTCAAATTTTCAAGCAATTCTTCATAGCCCAATAGTTCATTTTCAACTATTGAAATGTTACGAGCCAATTGTTTATATGCTTGAAATTTGTTTATCACTTATTTATTTTTACCACATTGACACATAGAAATTTAAGTTAAAACAGAATTAAACTAAAACTCTCAATGTTTTGCAAAGCAACTAGAATTATTTTCAACCGCAAATATTTACATCAACCATAGATTGACATAGCTGAAAAAACTTCTTTTTTTTGTGCCTCTAAAGAAATAAATTATCTACCAAATAATATTCATCAACACTTTATTTTTTTCTGGATAATCAGTATTGAAATGTAAGCCTCTGCTTTCTTTTCTGAACTCGGCGCATTTAGTAATTAAATAGGATACAGTTATCAAATTTCGCAATTCAAATAACTGCGGCGATACAGTAGAGCTGTGGTATAATTGTTCGGTTTCTTCCCACAATAAATCTATTCGTTTCATAGCACGTTGCAAACGAACATTGCTACGAACTATACCCACATAATCACTCATAATGGCTTGAATTTCCTTAATGCTTTGTGTAATCAAAATCATTTCATTGGGTGAAGCTGTTCCTGCTGCACTCCAATCTGGTATATCATTTCTGATTTCTGTTTGTTCTATTTTTTCTAATGTTTTAGCGCAACTACGATGTGCAAATACCATAGCCTCCAGCAATGAATTAGATGCTAAACGATTAGCGCCATGTAAGCCTGTGCTGGCACATTCGCCACAGGCAAATAAATTTTTGATAGATGATTGTCCCCACTCATTTACTTTAATGCCACCACAACTGTAATGCGCTGCAGGTGCTACAGGAATGTATTGTTTAGTAACATCAATACCAATGCTTAAACACTTGTTATAAATATTAGGGAAGTGTTGTACAAAATCATCAATATCAATTGGCGTACAATCTAAATACACACTTTCATCACCGTTGCGTTTCATTTCATTATCAATAGCACGTGCTACAATATCTCGTGGCGCAAGCTCTTCACGGCTATCATAATTTTTCATAAAAGCTTCGCCTTTTCGGTTGCGTAAAATTCCGCCTTTGCCTCTTACGGCTTCTGTAATTAAAAACGATGGGCTTTCGCCTGGGTGAAATAAAGCAGTAGGATGAAATTGAATAAACTCCATATTTTCAACTCTGCCTTTAGCTCTGTATAGCATGGCTATTCCATCTCCTGTTGCAATTCGTGGGTTGGTAGTGGTTCGGTACACTTGCCCAACACCTCCTGTTGCCAACATTGTAATTTTTGAAAGTACTTTTTCAATTTGCTGATTATCAGTATTCAAAACATATACACCAAAACATTCAACATCAGGCGTAGCCTTGGTAACTAATTGCCCTAAATGATGTTGGGTGATAATATCCAACACAAAACAATGGGTAATGATTTTAATGTTGGGTTGTTGTTTGATTTGATTTAACAAAGCCCGTTCAATCTCTTTGCCTGTAACATCTTTATGATGTAAAATTCTAAACTCTGAATGTCCGCCTTCTTTTCCTAAATCAAAATTTCCTTTGTCGCCTTTATCAAATTGAGCTCCCCAACTTATCATTTCATTAATGCGTTCAGGACCTTCTTTTACAGTGATTTCAACAATAGCTTCATTGCATAAACCATCGCCAGCAATTAATGTATCGCTGATATGTTTTTCGTACGAATCATTCATAAAGTTGGTAACACCTGCAATGCCGCCTTGTGCATACTTTGTATTGCTTTCATCTTCATCACTTTTGCTGATGATTAATATTTGCAAATCGGGTTTTGCTTTAGCAGTTTTTAAAGCGTAGGTTAAGCCTGCAATGCCGCTTCCAATTACTAATACATCAGTAGTTAGCATAATTTAAAAATGAGTTGTGATGAAAAAGAAAACAAAGATACATTCTTCTTGATTAGAATATTTTAATCAACACCATATTCTACTTTCACAGTTATACTGGCTTTCTTTAATCTTGATGAAGTGTTGAAAGCGCCGCCATAGCTAAAATCGTCGTTGCTATCTAATCCTGTAATCTGAAATACACCCATATTGCATTTTTTAATATTCCCTAAATCGCCACCACTATTTTTAGCAATGGTTTCAGCACGTTGCTTGGCATCGGCTGATGCTTTAGCTAATAAATCTAATTTTAATTCAGATAATTTGTTATAATAATAATTGGGTGTAGATGAATTTAATTCAATTCCATCTTGAATCAATTCAGTTATTTCACGAGATATTTTTTCTACTTTATTTAAATCTTTTGAATCAATAGTAATAGTTTGAGATAAAGAATAGCCTGTAAACTCACTGCCCGTTTGACGGCCATCTGTGGCAAATTTGGTATCGAATTCTTTATTGATAGCGATAGATGAAAACACCATTTCATTATCGTTTATTCCTTTGTTTTTTAAATAATCTTTGATGGTTGTTTCATCTTCTTTTACTGCAGAATAGGCTGTTTCAAGTTCATAACTTTTACGACTAAAAGTACCATTCCAAACTATTTGATCGCTTTCAAATGATTTATCAGCCAAACCAGTAACATTTATGGTATTGGTAGATTTAAATTTATATTTATAGGCATTGCTAAAAATAAATGCACAAATAATAGCTGCAATGGCAACAGCGATATAAGTAATTTTGGTTGACATAATTAATGATTTTGTTTTAATGAAATTATTGTTTGAAAGATACTCTTGTAACGCCGCCAGATGGAATTTTAAAATGTCTTGTTTGTGTGAATTCGCTTTGTCGTTTATCCTTTGGAATAAATACTACATCGTATTCGCCTGGTTGCAAATTTAATTCATAACTATTTGAAACAATGTTTCCGAAATCGTATATTTTTTTCCATCTATTTAACTGTGTGGTGTAAACACTTGCCAAGCCAGGCTCAGCTATAAAAATTGAAACTGTGCCTGCCGCCGGCAATACCATATTTTTGGTTTCATTCGCTTTTAATTCAACGCCTCTGAATTCAGTTTCAGGCAAACTCAAAACTTCAATATCATATTCACCAGTTAAGTATTTGTAAGTGCTGCCAAACTCTTGTACGTTAATAATATCAGTTTTGTTTGCTTGCCTGATTACACAAGGTGGTGGCGTCATTAAAGCTTGTGGCGTAGGATTTCCTAATAATGATAATTGTAAAAATCCTTGTGGAATATCTTCAGCAATAATATTATGCTGCCCAGGTATTAAAGAAATATTTTTTTTAACAACAGGCGGAAGTGTATGAATTACTAAATCATATTTGCCAATTGGGTCAATTTTAATTGTATCGCTAATGCCTTTATCATTTAATGAATGCACATACGAATATTTTAATAATTGCGAATAGCTATCGCTAAAAGTAAGCTCTACATTAGTTTCGGTAGGGTCGCCTTTTTTATCTAATAAATTTACTTGTACAGTAGTGTTATTCATTATTTGCGATACTACAGATTTTAAAATCCATTTAAAACCATCAGGTGTTTTAGCATCAAAATAAGTACCTACACAAGTAAATTTTTTAATGAACGAATCTTGCAAGCCCAAGCCAATAATAAATGGTTTTAATGAAACTCTTTTCTTATCTAAAAGTTCGGCAGCTGCACATGGATTACCACCGCAACTTTCTTCACCATCAGTTATCAAAACAATGGCATTTAACATTTCGGAGTTTGTGTTTTTTGCACTCGGGAAATCTAGTTCAGCAGCTTTAAAAATGCTGTATGCAATTGGTGTATAGCCTTTTGGTTGAAGTTGTTTTAATCGTTGTGAAATTTTTTTTGAATTGCTTTTTGCAAATGGAATTTCGAGTTTGCTATCTTCGCAATTATGAGCTGTATTGGCATATTGATGCCCAAAAACTCTAATTCCAAACTCCACATTACTTTTGCTTTTTTCTAAGCTATCTGCAAGGTTAAATAATAATTCACGAGCTACATCAAATCTTGATTTAGTTCCCATTTTTTGGTTCATACTACCCGAACCATCTAATAAAAAAAGAATACGGCTACCACGTTGTTGCGAAAAAATATTTTTTGTACAACAAACCGTAAGCAGTAATAATATGAAGTATTTTTTTTTGATAATTATTATTTCTATGCATTAAAACACATGCTCAGCAATAGTTTTAATGGCTTTAATATTACTCATGGTATAATAGTGAATTACTGGTGCTCCACTTTTCACTAATTCTTTTGATTGCTGAATACACCATTCAACACCAACTTTAAATACTTTATCGTCATCATTTTTTACCTTTTGAATTTCAATCACTAATTCTTCAGGCAAGTTTACATTAAATGTTCTTGGTAATACTGTAAGTTGTTTTAAAGTGGTTAATGGTTTTATGCCAGGTATAATTGGTACATGAATATCCATTTTTCTGCAAGCATCTACAAATTCAAAGTACTTGCTATTATCAAAAAACATTTGTGTAACAATAAATTGTGCACCTGCATCCACCTTTGCTTTTAATTGTTTTAAATCAGCAATCATATTAGGCGCTTCGGCATGTTTTTCAGGATAGCCTGCTACACCCAAACAAAAATTTGTTTTTACAGGATTTTTTAAATCATCTTCCAAATAAATTCCATTGTTCATTCTTTCTGCCTGTTTCAATAAATCAATTGCATGATGATGGCCGCCAACTTCGGGTGTAAATTGAACTTCGCCATGTGGAGCATCGCCACGTAAACAAAGTATATTTTGAATGCCTAAAAAATCTAAATCAATTAATGCATCTTCAGTTTCTTCAATAGTAAAGCCGCCGCAAATTAAATGTGGCACTGCATCAACTTTATATTTATTCATAATAGCAGCGCAAATACCCACTGTGCCTGGGCGCTTACGAATGGCAACTTTATCAAATCTGCCATCTGCCATTTTTTTAAATTTTGTTTCAGAGCGATGATACGTAACATTGATAAATGGAGGTTTGAATTCCATCAATGGGTCTAATACATCACAAATAGATTGAAAGCTTTTCCCTTTTAATGGTGGTAAAATTTCAAACGATACTAAAGGCTTATTTTTTGATTCTGAAATGTAATCTGTAACTTTCATATTATTATTTAGAGCTTACAAAGGTAGCTTAGTATGATTATTTTAATTGCAAAATATTTTTCCGGGTGAAGCTGAATTATGACAGCCATTGCAAGCACCAGTTCTAGTTACTTGATTCATATATTGCATTCCTCCGCTTGCACTTTCAACAGCAGGATACAATCCTCCAGCAAAATCAATTGCTTCAGTGGTATAAAAATTACCAAATGCATCAGCTTCAATTTTTGCTACTTCTGTTCCGCTGCCATTAGCTTGTGTATATAAGTGAATGGTTGGGTTTTCATTTAATGTAATTTGGTCGGGTTTATAAACACTTCCAGCTACAACAAACCAACCTTCACCTGCACCTTTCCCATTTTTAACATGACAAGTCATACAATTTTGCCCATTATTATGGCTGTTAGTTGCATTATGTTTACTTACAGCTGTTACGCCAGTTCCTTCTTTGTGGCATGAGGTATAAAACAATACACCAACAATTATAAAAACGCCAATTAGTAAAATATTTTTTTTCATCATTATTGATTTTACTTAATAATCATCCAATAAGCTACTACAAATGGTAGTACAAAAATAAACGAATCAAACCTATCTAAAATACCACCATGACCAGGCAAAAAGTTGCCACTATCTTTTACACCAACTTCACGTTTTATCATACTTTCAACCAAATCGCCAACGCTTCCAAAAACTGATACAATAACAGCAATGGTCATCCATTGAATGGCTGTAAAATCGTTTCTAAATATGGATAAAATGTATCCAGCTAATATTGTAAAAATTAAACCACCTATTGTCCCTTCCCAAGTTTTGTTGGGTGATATTCTTTCATATAATTTATGCTTGCCTAATGCTTTGCCACTGAAATATTGCATGGAATCACTTGTCCAGATTAGGATAAACAAACCGAAAATTCGCCATGCATGATATTTTCCATTTTCAAATGCCAAAAAAGAACTTAGTGCTAAGGGAAAAATAATATAAAATACGCCTAAAAAATAGATCCCTAAGTTTTGAAAAGATTGATTTTCTTTTTCATTGAAAAGTTCAAATAAAAAAGCAATCCAAAACAAAACAAAAGCAATCCATGCAAATTGAATAACCACTTTTTGAAAAGCAATCAGCTGAAAAATTAGCACTAAAGCCACGGCTGATGTGATGCCAAACGATTGATAAAATGATTTTGATTGATTGAATTTTTCTGATTTTAAATTCATCATGCTAAAAAATTCTTGCATGCCAATCATGGCAATTAATGTAATTGCAGCAATAAAAAGCCATGGAATTTGGCTCATGAAAACTGAAATCAATACAATTCCAAATACGCTACCCCAAATAATTCTTTGTTTCATAATGATACGAAAGTAAATAATTTAGTTATACCGATTGAATCAGTTTTTCAATGCCTTTTAGTAAAGCTGATTTAATGTTGTCAAACTCGGGCATTTCCTTGCCCGTATAAATTATTCCAATAAATATTTTTTTGTTTTTCTGTTGAAGATGTTGATACAGAATAGCCTTGTTTAACCTATAATTTTCTCTGATTAATCGTTTAATTCTATTTCTATCAACAGCTTTTTTAAAATTTCTTTTTGAAACTGTAATCACAATTTGAACTGGAAAAATTTGAGGTTGATTAGTTTCTAAATAAATTAATCGTAATGGAGTTTGATAAAAGCCCTTACCCTTCTCAAACAATAAGTTTAGTTGCTTAGTGCTGCAAAGTTTTTCTTGCTTTTTAAAAGTAAATTCAGTTAATGAAACGGTCATAAAATAAAAATACCGGATGTAGAACAAAAATATTCAACATCCGGCAATTAGAAATATGTTTTTAAACTATTAAAGAATTACTTTAATGATTTTTCGTCAGATACAGTTAATTTCTTACGACCTTTTCTGCGACGAGCAGCCAAAACACGACGACCATCCGATGTTGACATACGTTCACGGAATCCGTGTTTCTTTTTTCTTTTCTTGCTATGAGGTTGAAATGTAAGTTTCATGATAATAATTTATTCTAGCTTTTTAAAATGGAGGGCAAAGATAAGCGTAATTACAACTTTAACAAATTTTTTTTCAGTTTTTATTTATCCAACCTATTTTTGTATCAAATAATATATCAAATGAAAAATCTTTTTACTCTTATTCTTCTATTACATGTAGTTTTTATTGCTAAGGCACAGCCTACTATTACAACAGCAGCGTTGCCTGTTTCAGGCATTACTTACCACCAAGTTTCAGCAGATAATAGTTCTTTTAGTGGCCTATCAACTATGTTAACTTCTGGCGCTAATCAAACTTGGAATTGTAGTTCAGCATTTATTCCTTTTGATACCGTTCATCAAAAGTTTGTAACATCTTCTACTACTCCTTATGCAAACAAATTCGGAAGTTCTACTTTAGCTTTTGATTCACCAACCGATTCTATTTACACATATTTACATACTAACAGCAATGGTCTTTATGCTGATGGAGTTTATTCTTATCAATCAGGCTTAGTTAGTGGAGATGCACATTATACCAATGGAGGTCAGTTAATGTTGCCAACTCCGTTTTCAATGGGAAGTACTAATGTTTCACCTGCAGTATTTTCGGCTGTTAAAACAGTTCTTGTAGTTTTTCAAGCAGGTATTTATCGTACTGAAACCCGAAGCAGTATTGCTGATGCTTGGGGAACTATTATTACTCCAAGTGATACTTTTAACAACGTATTAAGAATCAAAACTAAAATTACATCTTATGATTCTATCTTTTTGCCTGCTATTTTAGGGCAAGCTCCTGCACCTTCTTATGATACTGCTTATGAATATTCATGGGTTCAAAATGTGGATTCAATAGGGCAAATAATGACTATCACTACAGGTAAAGATAGCACTACTATTAATGATGCTACTTATAATTATAAAACAAGAAAATCAATTAACGGTATTTCAAATATCAAAGCCAATAGTTCATTCAATGTTTATCCTAATCCTGCTAATGATTATTTAAATATTCAATTAGATAAGCAGCCTTTAACTAGCTACCAAGTTATAGTTTCTGACATTTTAGGAAGAAAATTGATAAACAAAACGGAGAACAAACAATTAACAAGTATAGATGTAAAGTCTTTAAACAGTGGCACTTATTTTTTACAAATAATTGAAAATGGAAAGACAACTGCAAGAAAATTTGTAGTTAAATAGTATTAATTAAAATAGATTTCAAAAGGCTTTCAGGATTTTCTGAAAGCCTTTTTGTTTTTAATAACATTATCAATTCCCCCAATTCTCTCTATCCAAACTTCTGTACTGAATAGCTTCAGCTAAATGTTCCACTTTTATTTCATCGCTTCCTGATAAATCAGCAATGGTTCGGCTTACTTTCAATATTCTATCATAAGCCCGTGCTGATAATCCTAATCGCTCCATCGCTGTTTTTAAAAGTGTTTGCCCTGCGCCACTAATCACACAAATTTCTTTTAACATTTTGCTGCTCATTTGTGCATTGCAATGAATTTCAGCATTGGTTTTATATCGTTCCTCTTGAATCAATCGGGCTTTGATAACTCGTTCACGAACTGATTCACTTTTTTCTGAAACTCGTTCGGCAGTAAGTTCATTAAATGAAACTGGCGTAACCTCAACATGCAAATCAATTCTATCTAATAATGGTCCTGATATTCGGTTCAAATATTTTTGAACTGTACCCGGCGGACAAACACATTCTTTTTCAGGATGATTAAAAAACCCACAAGGGCAAGGATTCATAGCCGATACCAACATAAATGATGCAGGATAATCAACTGAAAATTTTGCTCGTGAAATGGTAATTCTACGTTCCTCCATCGGCTGACGCAAAACTTCTAAAACTGTTCGTTTAAATTCAGGTAATTCATCTAAAAACAAAACACCATTATGCGCTAATGAAATTTCACCAGGCTGTGGATGATTACCGCCACCAACTAAAGCAACATCACTCACTGTGTGATGCGGCGAACGAAACGGACGAACAGAAATCAACGAAGTATGAGCTTGCATTTTTCCTGCAACGCTATGAATCTTGGTTGTTTCAAGCGCTTCATGTAAATTCAAGGGTGGCAAAATGGTAGGCAATCGTTTTGCTAACATGGTTTTCCCTGCACCCGGCGGACCAATTAAAATTACATTATGACCACCTGCTGCTGCAATCTCTAAAGCACGTTTAATATTTTCCTGACCTTTCACATCAGCAAAATCAAAATCCAAGTTTATTTGTTGGTCTAAAAATTCTTTTCGTGTATCAATTTCAATTTTTTCTAATTGAATATCACCATTAAAAAAATCAATTACTTCTTTAATATTCTCAACACCATATACATCTAAATTATTTACAATGGCGGCTTCACGAGCATTTTGTTTGGGTACAATTAAACCTTTAAATTTTTCGTGCCGAGCTTGAATAGCAATAGGTAAGGCTCCTTTAATGGGCTGCAATGTTCCATCTAATGATAATTCACCCATTAAAATATATTCATGAATAACATCAGGTTTTACTTGTTCGCTGGCTGCCAACAAACCCATTGCAATGGTTAAATCATAAGCACTTCCTTCTTTTTTAATATCAGCAGGAGCCATGTTGATGACTACTTTGCGCCTTGGCATTTTGTAATCACACATTTTCAATGCACTTTCAATTCGATGCATACTTTCTTTCACAGCACTATCAGGCAAGCCTACTAAAAAATAGCCAACGCCTTCAGTTAAGTTTACTTCAATTGTTATTGTAATAGCATTTACTCCGTAAACAGCGCTACCAAAAGTTTTAACGAGCATAATGAGTTTTAGAAAAAGTTTAATGTGGATAGTAAATATATATAAAAAACAAAACAGCAAAGAAAAAACTATATTTGTTCAACAATAAAAATCATAGTTTATGAATCCGATAGTAAAAAACATTTTAGCAGTGGTGGTAGGATTGGTAGCTGGAGGAATACTCAATGAAAGCTTAATCATGTTAGGGCCGCATATTATTCCGCCGCCACCTGGCGCAATTTTAACAACGCCTGAAGGCTTAAAAGCTGCCATGGCAATAATGGAACCTAAGCATT
>JBDKJJ010000126.1:0-5776 GCA_039796635.1 Bacteroidota bacterium | reverse complement strand
TTAAAATATTGCGGTGGTCAAGCAGCACGTACAAGCTTAATTTCAAAAGGCTGGTCAATGTCAGGAGATGCTTACCAATGTTTTTGTTTTCCAAATACATCTACTCTAAATGTTCCAATTTGCTCATCACAATTACCTTATTCATTTAATGGAAAAACATTTACTTCAAGTCATTTATCAGATACTTTATTAAGAGTGAATTATAAAGGATGCGATAGTGTTGTTACAATGAATATTCAATTTTTAAATTCAGCATCAAGCACAAATCAAACTATTTGTTCATCACAATTACCTTACACTTATTTAGGTCATGTGATGAATAGCGCAGGAAAAGATACCTTACATTTAACTAATAAATTTGGCTGCGATAGTTTAGCTATTTTAAACTTAGTTGTTAAACCTGTTTCGTCATCTATCACAAATCGAAATATTTGTTCTGCCTTAATGCCCTATACTTGGAATGGATTAACTTTTACAACAGATGATTCTCAAACTGCTCATTTAACTAATTATGTGGGATGTGATAGTGCTGCTACATTAAATTTAACTGTTGTTTATCCATCTACTTCTGTAACTGATACAACAGTTTGTTCATCACAATTACCATTGTTATGGAACGGACTTACCATTACTTCATTCGGAAATTATTCAGTTACATTAGCTAATTCAAATACAACTTCATGCGATAGCATCGCCTATTTAAATGTATATATAAATTCTTCGGCAACTATTACTAGTTTAACAGCTAACAATACTACAATTTGCAATGGTAGCTCAGCAATCATAAATGTTGCCGGTAAAACAGATACATTAATGAATGCGGCGGTTGATTTATGGTATAATGATATTTTGAATATGCCTAATAGTTCAAATGCAACTTTAAATAGAATAGAATTTACTAAATTAAATTTATCAGATTTAAGTACAATTAATTCATTGTGGATGAGTGTGAAATTAGCACCTCTTTCACCAACTAATGCAAGAATGGCTATTTACTCAGATAATGCAGGTAAACCAGGTACATTATTAGTTCAAAGCAATGTGAAAAATAGTTTTACTATAGGAATCAATACATTTAACATCACACCATTAAATTTAGTAGCTGGCAATTATTGGGTTGCTGTTTTAACAAATAATACAATCATTTTAAATTCGAAAACAAGTGCTAGCACAAATAATTCTAAATATGTTTCAAGAACTTACTCAAGTGGATTGATAAGTTCAATAACAACTACACCAGCTAATGAAAGTTTTGCCTTAGGATTAGGAGCTAATGTTACACCATTATCTACTTCAACTATACAATATACTTGGTTGTCAGTACCAAGTTTAACAAGCATTACTTCAACTACTGTATCTGTTAATCCAACTATAACTACAAAATATTATGTACAAGTGAATAATGAATTAGGTTGTTCAAAAATGGATAGTATTGAAATTAAAGTAAATCAAACAACAACATCAATTACAAATTTAAATATTTGCTCTAATTTACTTCCTTATACTTGGAATGGAAAAACTTTATCAAACTCAGGCACTTTGATAGATACGTTGGTAAGTTATGTTAGTTGTGATAGCATAGCTACATTAAATTTATCAGTAACCAATGCAACCACTTATTATGTTGATGCAGATGGTGATGGTTATGGAAATGCATCTATATCACAACAATCTTGCACATTGCCTTCTGGTTATGTTACAAATTATTCGGATTGTGATGATAATAATAACATGATTTGGCGAACAGGAACTTTATATCTTGATATGGATGGAGATGGATACGATAATGGTTCAATAGTAACATGCTATGGCATGCTACCTTCAAATTATAAGCTAACAACATTAGGAAAAGATTGCAATGATAACAATTCAGCTTCAACAATTACACCTATTGCTAATGCTGGCCCTGATAAAACAATCTGCAAATTTGATTCGGTACAAATTGGAGCATCACCAACATCAGGCTTAGTATATTATTGGTATTCAACAACAGCCATTAGTAATAATAGAATTAGTAATCCAAAAGTGAATCCTGTTTCCAATTATACTTATGTATTATTAGTAACTGATGCAACTGGCTGTAGAAGTAAATTCGATACAATGTTTGTAAAAGTTAATCAATTACCATTTGTAAATGCAGGCAGAGATACAATAATTAACTTAGGAAGAAAAGTATTATTAGGTACAACAGCAATTGCTGGATTAACATATAAATGGACCCCAACTCTTGGATTGTCATCTTCAACAATTGCTAAACCACTTGCTTTGCCTACATCATCTACAACGTATGTTTTAACAGTAACAAATACTACAACTACTTGTAAAAATTCAGATGCTGTTGAAATAAAGCAAAAAGTAGTTACAATTAATGCCAACATTTGCTCTGGCAGCATTTATACGTATAGAGGAACCAATTATTCAGTTGCAGGTTCATATAATGTTCACATCACAAATTATCTTGGATTTGATAGTTTAGTAGTGTTAAACTTGAATGTAAAACCAACTTCAAGTTCAACAACTAATGTTACAATTTGCTCAACCCAAACACCATACAATTGGAATGGATTAAGCTTAAATTCTACAGGTACATCAATGGTTACATTCACTAATTATAGAGGATGTGATAGTATTGCAAATCTTAATTTAACTGTTACACCTGCGTCAACATGGTATGCAGATGCAGATGCAGATGGATTTGGTAACCCAGCTGTTTCACAAATGGCATGTTCTAAACCAAATAATTATGTATCAAATAATACTGACTGTAATGATAATAATGTATCAATAAACGCAACTCAGCAATATTATGTAGATACAGATTTAGATGGCTTTGGTTCTAACACAACAGCAATGTTATGTTCATTAACAGCACCAAGTGGTTATTCAACAAATAATACAGATTGCAATGATAATAATGCTTCAATAAATAGTGCTCAACAATATTATGTAGATGCAGATTTAGATGGTTTTGGCTCTAACACAACAGCAATGTTATGCTCATTAACAGCACCAAGTGGTTATTCAACAAATAATACCGATTGTAATGATAACAATAATACGAAGTGGCGTTCCATATTAATTTATACGGATAATGATGTAGATGGAATTACGATTGGAAATGGGATCAATACTTGTATTGGCAACAATGCACCTTTAGGTTTTGCATTAATTAAATCTGGAACTGATGATTGTAATGATAATAATGCCTTAGTAGGTGCAGCGCCAGTTGCTGATGCAGGAACTGACAAAATAATTTGTCTTAAAGATTCAGTTCAAATTGGAGTTATACCAGTTATGGGTATTAGCTATTTTTGGTATTCAACTACGGCTATAAGTAACAATAGAATTAGCAATCCAAAGGTTAGCCCAAGCTCTAATTATTTATATGCATTATTAGCAGTTAATTCAGCTGGTTGTAGAAGTAAGTTTGATACTGTTATGATAAAAGTTAATCCATTGCCAGTAGCCAATGCAGGGTTAGATAAAACAATAAATGCAGGGCAAAGTGTACAAATCGGAACAAACGCTATTAGTGGAATGTCATATTTATGGACACCTAATATAAATTTAAGTTCATTAACAATTTCAAAGCCATTAGCCAATCCAACATCTACAAGAAACTACATACTTAAAGTAACAAATAATACAACTGGATGCTTTAAACAAGATACTATGGTAATAAATGTGAATGTATTGGCAAGGCTATCATCTGCCAAAAATGAAGTTAAATCTTCATCAATGGTTGAAAAAATATCGAATCAGATGTTGTTTGATTTAACACCAAATCCAGCTAAGGACATAGTAAGATTGAGTTTTGGTATTACCGAAACAGAAGCAAATTTAACATTGATATTGTTAGATTTAAATGGTCAATTGGTAAGAGAAATTAAATTAGATGCCCCACAAGTAAATGGAGAAATAAATTTGGATTTAACTGAATTAAATTCGGGTGTTTATTTCTTAAGCTTGCATTCTAATAATCAGATATCAACTAAAAAATTGGTGGTACAGAAATAAAGTAAATAATTGAAAATCGAAAGGTAAACTCAAAACGTCAAAACAAACATTTGCTTTGACGTTTTGAGTTTATACAAAGAACTATATTAATACATTTCATGTTTTCTGTTAAATATTTTTTTTAATGTACTTTAGCATTTCTATTTAAGCCAATATGCGCAACCAGAATTTGAATAACGAAAAAGAAAACCTTTCCTCTACTGAAAAGGAATTGGAAAAAGTATTGCGTCCGCAAGGCTTTCATGAATTTTCAGGACAAGAAAAAATAGTAGAAAATTTAGTTGTATTTATTAAGGCGGCTAAACAACGTGGCGAAGCGTTAGACCATGTTTTGTTGCATGGGCCACCTGGTTTGGGCAAAACAACTTTAAGCCATATCATTGCTAATGAGTTGGGCGTAAGCATGAAAATTACAAGCGGCCCAGTGATTGAAAAAGCAGGTGATTTAGCTGGATTGCTTACTAATCTTCAACCCAATGATGTTTTATTTATTGATGAAATACATAGAATGCAAACAACAGTTGAAGAATATCTATATTCTGCAATGGAAGATTTCAAAATTGATATCATGATTGAAAGTGGCCCTAATGCACGTTCGGTTCAAATTTCGTTAAATCCATTTACATTAGTTGGTGCCACTACAAGAAGCGGACTATTAAGTTCTCCATTAAGAAGTCGATTTGGTATCACCTCACGAGTTGATTATTATTCAAAAGAAGTTTTGAAAGGAATTATTGAACGTTCATCATCTATTCTTAAAACTGAAATTGATGAAAAAGGTGCTTTTGAAATTGCCCGTAGAAGTCGTGGTACGCCTCGTATTGCGAATGCTTTATTAAGAAGAATAAGAGATTTTGCACAAGTAAAAGGAAACGGAAAAATTAATTTGGAAATTGCACGATATGGTTTGGAAGCATTGAATGTTGATGAAAATGGATTGGATGAAATGGACAACAGAATTTTGGCAGCTATTGTTGAGAAATTTGGCGGCGGTCCTGTTGGTGTTACAACCATTGCTACAGCTGTTGGCGAAGAAGCTGGTACTATTGAAGAAGTGTACGAACCTTATTTAATTCAAGAAGGATATTTAATGCGTACGCCAAGAGGAAGAGAAGCAACAGATTTAGCCTATAAACACGTGGGCAAAATTCCACCGAATAAAATGGGGAATTTATTTAAATAAAAAATTACAAATTTAGAAAATGGAATATCCAATAGTTGAGCATTTTTACACCCTTCAAGGTGAAGGTTGTTATAGCGGTCAAGCTGCTTATTTTATTAGGCTTGGGGGGTGTGATGTAGGCTGTGTTTGGTGTGATACAAAAGAAAGTTGGGATGCTAATGCACATAAAAAGTATGACATTAACACTATATTGAATTGGGTGATAGATGCGAATGCCGAAATGGTAGTAATTACTGGTGGCGAACCATTAATGCATAATTTAACACCATTAACTGATGCGTTTGCTGAAAATGAAATAGGTGTAAATGTTGAAACAAGCGGCAGTCATCCGTTTAGTGGCAATTGGGATTGGGTGTGCCTTTCACCAAAAAAATTCAAACCATCATTGCAAAATAATTATAAACGAGCTGATGAATTAAAAATCATTGTTTTTAATGAATCGGATTTTGATTTTGCAATGGAAGAATCAGATAAAGTAAACGAAGATTGTTTGCTGTATTTACAACCCGAATGGAGCAAAAAAGAAATTATGCTTCCCCAAATTATTGAGTTTATTAAAGAAAATCCTCAATGGCA
>JBDKJJ010000125.1:0-13366 GCA_039796635.1 Bacteroidota bacterium | reverse complement strand
TTGTTACAATATAACTCTAATAATCCAGAGGGTAACATTGGTAAAGCTGATAATTGATTATTGTTACAAACTAAAATTTGTAATGTGGATGGTAGTGAAGGTAAGCTTGATAATCCAATATTATCACAAATTAATTCTGTCAAGTTTAATGATAATGCTGGTAAAATTGGTAATTGATTACTGTTGCAGTTCAATATTTGCAATGTATTAGGCAAGCTTGGTAAATTGGTTAATGAGCATCCTTCACAATGCAGTTCAATTAATGTTGAAGGTAGTGTCGGTAAATTATTAATTGGATTTGTATGACACCACAAGTATAATAAGCCAGAAGGAAGAGCAGGTAAATTTGATATCTGATTATTCACACACTCTAAACGTGTTAGTAAAGTTGGCAAACCAGGCAAATTATTTAGCAGATTAGTATTGCAATATAAGGATTGTAAATTTGTTGGTAATTTCGATAAATTTGTCAGCTGATTGTAAGAGCAATCCAATGATGATAAATTTGTAAAGTATTGTATTCCAAATAAATTAGTGATATTTTGATTCGTGCAATTTATATTAGTCGCTAAAGTTATCAATGTATTACTCGTATCCATCATATTCCCATTAAATGCAGCCGTATAGCCGTTCCCTTTCAACCAATTTACAAAATTGGTATCAGGTATAGTAACATACTGCGCCTTCGCATTTTTGCCCATCATCATTGCCAATAACAAAAGCAGGGTAAATATTTTTTTCATGTTCTAATTTTTAGTTGGTAGTAAATTTATTCTTTTCTGTTCAAATTAAAAAATCCTATTATCAATCAATCGCACATCGCCTACTTTAGCAGCTATACAACATACCAATTGTTTGTGTTCGTTCCAATTACTGATGGGTTGCAAAGTTTGAGTATCTACAATTTCAACATATTCAGCTGTTACAAATTCTACCAAATTAAGTTGATACATTGCCCATTGACAAAAATCTTTAGCTGATGCAAATTGATTTTTATTTAAATGCATCAGCACTTTTGATATAGAACGTGCCGATGCTCGTTCACTTCCACTTAATCTTACATTGCGGCTGCTCATGGCTAAATTATCTAATTCACGAACAATAGGGCAGCTTACTAATTCAATATTCCAATTTAATATTTCAAGCATTCGCCTTACAATGGTTAGTTGCTGAAAATCTTTTTGCCCCATGAATAATTTATCAGGTTGTACCAAATATAAAAGGCGATGAACCACTTGACTCATCCCTTTAAAATGCCCTGGGCGATGTGCACCTTCCATTACTTTATCTAAATTTCCAAAATCAAATTCGGGGCAAACCCAATCGGCAGGATAAATATCTTCCACCGATGGCATGTACAAAATATCGCATTCAGCCTTTAGTAATAGGGTAGTATCAGCCTCTTCGGTTCGTGGATATTTTTCTAAATCTTTTTTATCATTAAATTGAGTAGGGTTTACAAAAATGCTGCAAACTGTTATATCACAAAGGCGTTTCGAGTTTTCAATCAAACTAATATGACCTTGATGTAATGCACCCATAGTAGGCACAAAACCAATAGATTGATGATTTGATTTAGCATTATCTATCGCATTTTTTAGCTCAGCGTTGTTATTGGCAATAATCATAAAATAGAGGTGTTAATACCCTTAGTTAAATTTTGTTGTGAAGTTTGCGATTTTTTTTTATTATTTTTGCACTCCCTTAAAAAAAACTAATAGGCGTAGTAGTTTTACATAAGCAAAAATCATTTATTTACCACTAATTAATCTGAAAGGCGTATGATGAAGAAACGGATTTTAATTATCTCAAATGAAATTAATCCATATTTAGAGTATAGTAACATGGGTAGAATATGCAATGAATTACCTAAACATTTATTAAACGAAGGAGCTGAGTTAAGAATCTTGATGCCAAAATTTGGTAATATTAATGAACGCCGTCATAAATTACATGAAGTTGTGCGTTTATCTGGTATCCATATCACAATGGGTGAAGATATTATGTCATTAACAATTAAAGTGGCAAGTATGCCAGGTGTTCGTATTCAGGTATATTTTTTAGATCACGAAGATTTTTTTAAACGCAAGTCAGATGCATATGATGAAAAAGATAAATTTCATTCTGATAATGATGAACGCATGGTGTATTTCTGTAAAGGAGCAATGGAACTAATAAAGAAATTTGCATGGCCACCTGATTTGGTACACTGCCATGGCTGGATGACAAGCTTAATACCATTGTATATGAAAACAGCTTATAAAAGTGAACCAGTTTTTTTAAAATCAAAAGTCATCTATTCTTTGTATCAAAATGATTTTAAAGAAACATTGAATAAAAGTTTTGCTTCATTAGCCATGGGTGATTCGATTACAAATAAAGAATTTGAGCCATTCAAAAAGGCTACTCATCAAGCATTATTAGATGGTGCAATTAATTATTCTGATGGAATCATTTTAGGAGATGATAAAACAGGGCAACAATCTTTAGATTTAATATCATCAAAAAAGAAACCTAAATTAAATTATAACCCTGAAGATGAATATTTAACCGAAATTGTAGATTTTTATAAAAAAATATTAAGCGGAAAATAAAATATAAATTAACAAGTTAGTAATGTTGATTTTATACTTTTAACATCTTGTTTAATTCAGAATTATGCTTTTAAAAACTCGAATTTATTTAGCTTCATTATTGATTGTTATTGGCTTTGCGGCTTGTAACTCTGACCCCTATTTAGCCACCAATCTTCAGCCAAGCACTGATTTATTAAATGGCAGTGGAGTAGATACTTTAACTGTTTTTTGTAAAACTGTTTACCATGATTCAGTAGCTACTACAAAGCTTCAAACTTTAAGCATTGGTAAAATATCCAGCAACACCACTTTTGGTAAAACTGAAGCAGGAATTTATTTACAATTTAATCTGCCTGCAAGCCAGTTTAGCTTTGATGCAGGAACAGTGATTGATTCAGCATTTATTATGTTGCCTTATCGTGGCAATTATGGCGAAACAACAAACCCAATTGATATTTCAACAACATTAATTGATGCTACATCAAGCAATACTATTGCCGCATCAACTATTTATTATTCAAACAAAGATTTTGCATTAAGCAGCACTTCATTAGGTAATATTTCAAATGTTAGCCTTACAAGTGTTACCGATAGTACTATTCAGTATGGAAAGAAAATTTTGCCATGTTTAAAAATACCAATTACTAATACAGCTTTTATAAATGATTTATTAGTTCAAAGTAGTTTATCAGGTGGTTCATTTTATGACAATACTAATTTTCACAAATATTTGAATGGGGTATATTTAGCCACTACATCTACCACCACTAATGGTTTTTTGCAATTAGCATCTAACAATGCTGACTATTCAGGCTTAATGCTTTATTATCATTCATCATTAGGAGATTCATTAAAACGATTATTTCCTTTAAATACTGATGGAACAGTTAACAGATTCAAACATGATTACATAGGAAGTAAAGTTGGTAATGTAATTGCAAATTCAAACGGTAATCAAGATACTATTTATGTAAGTGGTTTTGCAGGAGTAAGAAACAAGATAATGGTGCCAGGTTTAGCCATGCTAAAAAATACAATTATCAATAAAGCACAAGTGATTTTTGAAGAAGTAACTCCATCTACCACATTTATTCATCCTAATAATTTATTATTAACTCGTATCAATCCTACTACAGGTGTTGCTATTACGTTGGATGATATAACAGAAGGTTCACCAATAAGTACGTTGACGGATGCGAATTATTACGGTGGAATTTATAATAATGGAAAATTTACTTTTAATATTTCAAGATATTTACAGAAATTAGCAAACGGAACTTATAATAATGATGGATTTTACATTGAAGCCTACAATGCAGCGGAAAGACCAGCGCAGGTTGTCTTAGGTGGAGGAAATCAATCAGCTTATAAAATTAAATTCAAAATTATTTACACTAAAATAAAATAAGTTATGTGTGGAATCGTAGGATACATCGGCAAACGTGAGGCATATCCAATTTTAATAAAAGGATTAAAGCGCTTGGAATATCGTGGGTATGATAGTGCAGGAATTGCCTTATTAAAAGATGGCGAATTAAAAACTTACAAGTGCATGGGTAAGGTGAGTGATTTGGAAAGTCATGCAGCCGGAAAAGATGTAGTGGGTTCAATAGGAATTGGGCATACACGTTGGGCTACACATGGTGAACCTAATGATACTAATGCTCATCCGCATTACAGCGGTAGCGGAAATTTAGCTATTATTCATAATGGAATTATTGAAAATTATGCCCCATTAAAAGAAGAAATGCAAAGTAGAGGGCATGTTTTTGTAAGCGATACTGATACTGAGGTTTTGATTCATTTAATTGAAGATATTCAAGAAAATGAAAAAATAGGTTTGGAAGATGCAGTACGTGAAGCATTGGCTGAAGTACATGGAGCTTATGCTATTGTAATTACTTCAAAAAATGATCCTGACAAATTAATTTGCGCTCGAAAAGGAAGCCCAATGGTAATTGGGATTGGTGATAAGGAATTTTTTATTGCTAGTGATGCTACCCCAATTGTAGAATATACCAAAAATGTAATTTACATGGATGATGAAGAGATTGCAGTTGTTTCATTATCTGGTGAATTATCCATCAAAACAATTAAAAATCAGGTTAAAACACCATACATACAAAAGCTTGAATTGAAGCTTGAAATGCTTGAAAAAGGTGGTTATGAGCATTTTATGTTGAAAGAAATTTATGAACAACCACGTTCAATACGTGATACCATGAGAGGTAGGGTTCATGCTGATAAAGGAATTGTGAAATTAGGAGGAATGGTGGAGTATGAGCATAAATTTAAAAATGCTGAAAGAATTATTATTGTAGCCTGTGGTACTAGCTGGCATGCAGGATTAGTTGCTGAATATTTATTTGAAGATTTGGCACGTATTCCTGTTGAGGTTGAATATGCAAGTGAGTTCCGTTATCGTAATCCTGTTATTACTGAAAAAGATGTGGTAATTGCTATATCACAATCAGGTGAAACTGCTGATACTTTAGCGGCAATAGAAATGGCAAAATCAAAAGGGGCAACAATATTTGGTGTATGTAATGTAATTGGAAGTAGTATTCCAAGGGCATCACATGCAGGCGCATATACTCATGCAGGGCCTGAAATTGGTGTTGCTTCAACTAAAGCATTTACAAGCCAAGTAATGATATTAACTTTAATGGCTTTGCAAGCAGCTCATAGCAAAGGAACAATTACAGAATCAAGATTTCATCAATTATTAAATGAATTAGAATTGATTCCTGAAAAAGTAAATCAAGTATTACAAAAAGATAAAGAGATTGAGCGTATTGCTTATGAATTTAAAGATTTTCCAAACTTCTTATATTTAGGAAGAGGTTACAATTTCCCTGTGGCTTTGGAAGGGGCATTGAAGCTAAAAGAAATCAGTTATATTCATGCTGAAGGATATCCTGCAGCCGAAATGAAACACGGACCAATTGCTTTGATTGATGAAAATATGCCAGTGGTTTTCCTTTGTAATAACCAAAGTGCTTACGAAAAAATAGTAAGCAATATTCAAGAAGTAAAAGCAAGAAAAGGTAGAGTGATTGGTATTGTTGAATCAGGAGATGACACAATAAAAAAATTAAGCGAATTTTCAATTGAAGTTCCTGCAACTGAGGAACCATTTTCACCATTAATTTCAAGCGTACCATTACAATTATTAGCTTACCATATTGCAGTGATGAGAGGCTGTAATGTTGATCAGCCAAGAAATTTAGCAAAAAGTGTTACAGTAGAATAGTTATTCTTCTACCACATAAAAAGCCTCAGAAATGAACATGCCCCAAAGAGTTAGATACTAATTGGGGCATTTTTTATACGAATTATGTAAAATGGATAAAGTAAAGTTAAGGTGTATCAAATTAACCCAGATTACGCATTATTCCAATTCCAACAACAAAATAGTCCAAACTATTTAAGAGTTGTGAAGTGGTAAATGTCGATACAGTTTAAAAATAGTACAAATGGTTGAAACCCCGATTTCTTCGGGATGGACTATATTAAAAACGTAATCGGTATAATTAATACCCGATAAATGTAAGTTTTTTTTTAGTGAGTTAATTCATCACCACCGCAATTGTAGCAATACTGACTTTAACACCTTTAATTTGATTTAATATGGTGATACATGAATCTAATGTGGCACCAGTTGTTAATACATCATCTACTAACAAAACATGTTTGTTTTCAAGTTCAGTTTCGTTTAAGCAATCAAAATCACTTTCAACATTTTTCCAACGATCTAATCTTCTTTTTTTTGTTTGAGAATCTTTTAGGTTCAATCTTACTAATCCTGAAGACAAAACTGGTTTTTTAAGCATATTACTTAATCCAATGGCAAAATATTCACTTTGGTTGTATCCGCGTTTTTCTTTTTTTTTATCGTGCAATGGTACCGGAACAATACAATCAACTTTTGAATATTCATTTTGTATAAATAAAATTTTACCATATTTCTCACCTAAATAAATACCAATTTCTTTTTTGTTTTTATATTTTAATTGATGCAATAAATGCTGCATTATACCATGTTTTGCAAACAAGGTCATAGCTGTTCCGAAATGAATTTTAGCTCTTCCTATAAATTTTTCAGTAATGTAATTAGTAGGATGAAGATGGAATGGAGTAACAATAATTTTACTATCACATATTAAGCATAAAACTTCGGTGTTTGAGCGCAATGGCTTACCGCATCCTAAGCATGGATTCGGAAAAAATAATTCAAAAACTGAAGAAAGTAAATATGGGAGTTTCATTACTTTTTAGAAAATATTATGCGCCTACTTTTTCCTTACGCTTTATTAATTGTTTTTTAATTTGATCAATTGCCAAATCTAAAGCTGCTTCAAACATATTGCTTGCTTGGCTTGTAAATAAATCAGCACCTGGCACATGCAATCTTATTTCTACTATTTTTTCTTTAACTGGAGCATCATTGTTATCTAATTTTAAGTAAACATCAGCACGTTCAATTTTTGTAAAATAATGCTCTAAATGACCTACTTTTTCATTAATTGAATCTACTAATTTTGTGTCAGGGCTGAAATGGATGGAATGAATTTGAATGTTCATACTGCGCTATTTTTTGTGGTTATTAAATTTATGTTTTATTATTTAAACGAAAGTACAATGAGCAACATGAAATGTCAATAGTACAATCACTTATTTTTTTAGGCTCGGGGGTGAGCTTGCTTAAATGCTTTCTTTAATTTTTCAATAGTATTGTGTGTATAAATTTGTGTGGCTGCCAAGCTTGAATGACCTAATAATTCCTTAATAGCGTTCAAATTTGCCCCTTCATTACTTAAATGAGTAGCAAATGAATGACGCAATACATGCGGACTTTTTTTATCAATTGTGGTTATTAGTTTTAAATATTTTTTTACAGTTGAATAAATAAAACCATCATACGTTTTTTTGCCATTATTCAAAACAATTAAAAAATTGTGAGATGTTGAGTTTTGTAAGGTATTTCGCTGAATTATGTAATCTTCAATCATGGGGTTTAATTTAGGATTTAACGGAATAATCCGCTCTTTATTGCCCTTTCCTAATACTTTTATTTGATGAAGTTGTAGGTTTAAATTTGCTATCGTTAATCCAATTAATTCGCTTCGTCTTAAGCCACAATTGTAAAATAATTCAAAAATTAATTTATCTCGAACTCCTTTAAAATCATTGTTGAAAATGTTGTTATCTAACAATTGCTCTAATCCTTTTTCTTCAACTACATAAGGCAATCTCTTTCCTATTTTTGGGGCAATTATTTTTTGCATTGGGTTTTTATCTATCCTATTTTCTTTCATCAAAAACTTAAAAAATGTTTTTAATGTAGATGTTTTTCGGTTGATAGATTTTGCAATTATTTCATCATTCATTAGTTCAACTAACCATGAACGTATATGTTGGTGATTGATTTGAGGTAAAGTAAGTTCACCAAAGGTGGTTTCTAAAAAAATGAAAAACTGCTTAAGGTCTTGACCATAAGCAGTTATAGTATGTTTCGAAAATCTCTTTTCGTAATGTAAGTAATCTAAAAATTTATCAATTTCCATTGCATCAAAAGTAAATTATTTTGATGGGAAATTGAAATTAGTCTTTTTGTGTACCGTAAGTTTCACGTACATAGATAGCCTTAAGAATTTCTTTTCTACGAACTACCGATGGTTTTACAAAAGCCTGACGGCTACGTAATTCTTTTACAGTTTGTGCTTTTTCAAATTTCTTTTTATACTTTTTCAAAAGTTTATCTACTGTGTCACAATCTTTGTTTGAAATAACTAACATATCTTTAATTTGAATTTTTGGGATGGCAAAAGTAACTCTTTTTATAATATTTACAAATATTTTTTTTAGAATAAATAAATCCCCCTTATCGAAACATAATTATTGAACTGATTTGTGCCATAATAAGGGTTGACTAATGATTGACCATTGTAGGTATAGCCAGCAAAATTTCTTATATAAGCTAATGAATAAGAATATCGCATACTTACACCTAAATGTTTGGATGCCATATAACTTATATCAGCTACCCAACAAATATCTCTTTTTTTGTAATAATCAACTGCACTAACTGAGTAACTATAATTGATTTTTTCAGTACCATTAAATAGGCTTCCAATGCTTATTCCGCCACTAATTCTTGTTTTATTATCTTTATCATGATATGATAATAATAATGGAATTTCAGCATAATTTAAAGTTAAAACGTAATTAGTGTTTGGGGTAACTTGGGCATTAAGTTGATTGTTTGACATTCGGCTACCCTTTTGAGAATACAATAACTCAAATTGAAAATATAAGTTTTTTTTAAAAATAGGAAATCCACCTAAAACACCCATGTTGGCTCCAATTTTATGAAACCCAGCTAATTTATCGCCATCAACTTGAGCTGCATTGAAGCCAATTACAAGTCCGCCTTCAAAAAAATTCTTTTTACTTTGAGCAAAACTAAAAAGTGGAAATGTGAATAAAATGAGGAGTAAATATCGTTTCATGTGATGTTAATTTGCAATTACAAAGTTATCAAAAACCCTTTAACCATAAATATTAAATTTATAATGAGTTTTAAATATAATCCAGGAACATTAAAAAAATTAGAAGGTATTTTAGAAGAAGGCAGATTCATTGTAAGATATGAGAAAGGAAATTTTAATGCAGGCCATTGTTTGTTAGAGGATAAAAGAATTGTTGTAATTAATAAATTTTTCACTTTAGAAAGTAAAATTAATTGCTTGATTGACATAATAAATACAGTTGACTTAGGCGAAATTCAATTTTCAGATGAGCTTTCGCCTTTTTATAGAAAGATTACCTCATTGAAAATTGCAAATGAAGAAGTGTGATTTTTACAAATACGATTATAATAAAAAGCTTTTAGATGAAACACCTAAAGGCTTTTTTTATTGATATTATATATAACAAAAAAGCACCAATCATTGATTGGTGCTTTAAGTTCTTTGCAAAGAAAAGTTAATATAAATATTAGTGCTTTTCTTCAGTAGCTGGAGCTGCAGCATGAGTTGAATCTGCATGCATTGTAGAATCAGCTGGAGCAACAGCAGCAGCAGCTTCTGTTGTAGTAGCAGTTGAATCAGTTTTAGTTTCTTCTGTTTTTGCAGCTTGATTACATGCAGCGAACATAGCGCCAGCAACCATTAATAATGCTAATTTTTTCATCTTTTTTTGTAAAAATTTTTGAATGTTATTGAATTATAATTCGGCGGCAAAGGTAACAATATGATTTTTATTTTTACAAACAAATAACATTTTTTTTTCGAATCAACCTTTCCACCTTTTTGCACTATTTTTCACGAAAGAATAAATATACTGGCACACCAGTAAAATCAAATGCTTCACGTAGTTTCTTTTCTAAATAATTGCGGTATGGTTCTTTTATTTCTTTTGGATAGTTGCAAAATAATGCAAAAGTTGGAACCTGAGCTGGCAGCTGTGTAGCGTATTTTACTTTAATTAAATGCCCACGATGTGCAGGTGGTTGAGTAGCGGCAACAGCTTCTTCAATCACTTCGTTTAATTTTGAAGTGGTAATTCTTCTGTTTTTATTTTCATAAACCTGCAAGCAGGTTTCAATAATTCGTGAAATACGTATTTTTTCTAAAGCTGAAATAAATAAAATGGGTACATCTGTAAACGGGGCTATTTTGTCTTTAATTCTTTTTTCAAACTCAATTAAAGTATTGGTACTTTTTTCAATTAAATCCCATTTGTTTACCAAAATTACTAATCCTTTTTTCTTTGTTTCAATTTGCTTGATGATATGTAAATCTTGTTGCATAATTCCTTCTTTAGCATCAATCATTAATATGCAAACATTTGATTCGTCAATTGCTTTTATACTTCTTATTACTGAGTAAAATTCAAGGTCTTCATGCACATTTTGTTTTTTTCTGATACCTGCTGTATCAATCAAAATACATTCTTTGCCAAATAAATTATAATGTGTATGAATGGAGTCACGTGTTGTGCCGGCAATATTACTTACAATTGTTCTTTCTTCACCAAGCATGGCATTTAATAATGAAGATTTTCCTACGTTTGGTCGGCCCAATAAACAAAATTTAGGTAGATTCGTTTCTATTTCTGGAGCGTCTTCAGGTAATAGTTCTAAAATATTATCTAATAATTCACCTGTTCCTGTTCCTGAAATGGATGAAAGTTGATGTACATTATCGAATCCTAAGCTATAAAATTCAGCAGCATCAAGACTTCTATTGAAATTATCTACTTTATTTACAATTACAATAATTGGCTTTTTACTTACTCTTAGCAAGTGTGCCATTTCATCATCTAATTGTGTAATCCCTGAAGTAACATCTAAAACAAATAATATTACTTGAGCTTCTCTAATGGCAATTTCAACTTGTTTTTTAATTTCAATTTCAAAAATATCATCTGTACTTTTTACATAACCGCCAGTGTCAACCACTTGAAAAGTTCTTCCACACCATTCCGCTTCGCCATATATTCTATCACGTGTTACGCCACTTTGATCATCAACAATAGCTTTTCTGCTACCTGTTAATCTGTTAAAAAGCGTTGATTTGCCAACATTTGGTCGGCCTACTATTGCTACTGTATTCATAATGCAAAATTACAATTTATACCCATGCTATTTAATTAAAAGCTCACAAATTAATTTTCAATCAATATTTTGTTTAATTCAGTTGATATAGCTGAAGCTTTATTTACTATCATAAAATGACCACCATCTTTTACCACATAGTTTGCTTTTATATTCTTTATCGGGAATATTTTGTCAACTGACCCATGTATGTGATAACAGTTGTTAGGCTGGTTTTTATTTTGCCAACTAATAGCTGCTTTTATTGACCATGCAAATAAATCAGGGTTGGTGTCTATCAAAATATTTTTCAAGAATTTTTTTTCTTTTTCTTGCTTTACACCAAAAAACCAGAACGCTATTTTATAAGCATATTTTATTTTTTTTAATGGAAAAATATGTTGAATTCCAGTTGTTGAAATTAACCTATACAATAATGGCATTTCACATTTTGATTTGATGGAAGATATTAAAATCAATTTTTCAATATTGATTTGTTTTGCCATTTCAACTGCAATCATACCACCGAATGACATACCAATTAGGATTGGATTTTTTCTTTTTACTTGTTCTAAAAGTCTTGAAGTATAATTGGATATCGTTTCATTTTTTAATGGCTCAATCCACTCTATAAAATGTAGGTTGCAATTGTTTAATTTTAAATATTGAAAGGCTCTTTTGTCAGCGCCTAAGCCACTAATGCAATAAACTTCTTTCATTTTTTTATTATTAAAAAAGCCCCACATACTTATTAATGCAGGGCTTTCTAAAATTATTTTTTGTGCAAATTATCCTTGTAATGCCGCAGCACCGCTTACAATCTCCGTTAATTCAGTTGTAATAGCAGCCTGACGAGCACGATTATATTTCAATTTCAAATCTTTTAATAACTCGTTAGCATTATCAGTTGCTTTATCCATAGCAGTCATTCGAGCGCCATGTTCACTTGCAATTGTATCAGCTAAACATTTATAAAACTGAGTTTTTAAAATTTTTGGAACTAATTCGTTTATTAATTCAGCCTTTGATGGTTGAAAAATAAACTCGGAATTTTTAGTTGAATTGCTGTTATTATTAGTTTTTGCAACTGGTAAAAATTGTTCTGATTGATAAATTTGTGTAGCAGCATTTTTGAATTGGCTGTAAACTATTTCAACTTTATCATAAGCACCTGCTACATAATCATTCATTATTTTTTCAGCAGCTTTAGCAGTTTCTTCAAAATTGATTTTTGCTCCTAAGTTTACAAAATCAGCATTTACTTTATTTGTTTTTTTAAATGCATCTAAACTCTTTTTCCCTACACACAATAATTCAACATTGCCTTTTTGCAACTGACTATTATATTTTTCAATAATTGTGTTTTTTGCAGTTTTAATGATAGTGCTGTTAAATCCACCACATAATCCTCTATCACTTGTCATTACAACAATCAATATTTTTTCTTCAGCACGTGGTTGAGCTAATTTAATTTCAACATTGCTTTCACCACTCACAATGTTTTGCAACATTTCGCTAAGCTTTTTGCTATATGGGCGCATTTGCGTAATTCTATCTTGGGCACGGCGCAATTTAGCAGCACTAACCATTTTCATGGCTTTTGTAATTTGCTGAGTACTTGTTACTGATGAAATTCGAGCTCTAACCTCTTTTAATTGACCAGGCATATTATGTGATATATTTTGAGGCGGCAAAGGTAAGCAACCAATTTTAAAAAATTTAATTCTTGTTGAAAAAGGTTTTTGGGTAATTATCCATTTTACCAACTTATTAACAACGCTTTCGGCATAATTTATTATCTTCGCCACCTAAATTTTTTCAAGATGACAACTTCATTAGGTTTTTTATTATTGGGTATGCCAGGCGGCAGTGAGTGGATATTGATTTTTTTAGCTGTAGTATTATTGTTTGGCGGAAAAAAAATACCTGAATTAATGAGAGGGTTAGGCAAAGGCATTCGTGAGTTTAACGATGCTAAAGATGGTATCAAAAAAGAAATTGAAGATGGTATGAACGAAAAACCTAAAAACGAAAGCAAGTAATTTAAAGGAATCGTGCATAAATCTTTATCAACTATACAAGCTGCTTTAGCCGCTAATCAAACTTCATGTGAAGATTTGGTTAAAGGCTATATTACTCAAATTGAAGCAAATCAACATTTAAATTGTTTTTTGGAAACATTTAACGAAGA
>JBDKJJ010000124.1:0-6150 GCA_039796635.1 Bacteroidota bacterium | reverse complement strand
TCTTTTTTCCTGTTTTTACAAAAATATTAATTGAAACACCTTGCATAATATCAAACACATTTTCATCCTTGCCGCCATCTGGTGCAGTTTCTTTTTTCTTGCTATTGCCATGTAAATCCAATACATACACTTTGTCAAATGTTTTCATTAGTTCTTCTCTCATTTTTCGATGAATGATTCCATCTATAAAACTATTGTTTGATATAAATGCTAAAATACCTTCGCCAGTTTTTTCAACATAATATTGACCTAGTCTTAAAAACTTTATATAATCATCTGAAAGAGGTTGTATGTTTCTTTCCTTCAAATCTTTTTTATAATCGGCAGTTAGATTTTCAATAAATTCGCTTTTATTGCTGCTACTTACAGCATAAGGCGGATTGCCAATCACACACATCACTGGAGCATCTCTTTTTATATGATTGGCTTCATTAGCCTCAGCACTTAACCAATTGGCAAACAAAGTTCCTGTGTCGGGGTGGCTTTCTTCCAAGCTATTTGTTAGATAAACTCTAAAGCGTTGGTCGGTTGTTGGTTTGTAACCTGTTTCAGTTAGTAATAAATCTAATTGCAAATGAGCCATAGCATAACTAGCCATCAATAGCTCAAACCCATTCAACCGAGGCAGTAAATGCGTTTCAACATACTTGCTCCAAATACCTTGTTGCCCTTCAAATTTTTTGTGAATGTGTTTTACAACTTCGGCTAAAAAAGTACCTGTACCAGTTGCAGGGTCAAGTATTTGAACTTTGTGAACTTCTTGTTCTATCCTTTTACCTTGTACATCAACTTTTATTTTTGTTTTACTATTGTCAGCAAGCCCTTGCGGTAAATTAAATTCAGTTTTTAAAATATCATCAACAGCCCTTACAATAAAATTTACAACAGGCGCAGGTGTGTACCAAACACCACGAGCCTTACGTAGCTTAGGGTCGTACTCACTTAAAAAAGTTTCGTAAAAATGAATGATTGGGTCTTCCATTTTTGTTGTCTTTCCATAGTTCTTCAAAATCTCTTCAACATTGCAAGCCAAAAATATTTCTACTAAACTATCTACAATCCATTTTATACGGTCATCAATATCAGGACCAGCAATATAACCAAACAGTTTACGTAAAAATGGATTTGATTTCGGAATTAATTCGGCTGCTTCTTGTCGGCTAAAAGTAGGTAAAGTTGGGTCGTGTAATCTAGCCGCAAACATACCATAAGCAATAGTTTGAGCATAAACATCAGCAAATCCTTTAGGTGTAATATCGTGAATAAGAATTTCCTTAAAGGCTTTCATTTGGTCTTTAAGTGTGCTGTTTTCATTATTGATTTCATCACTTGTTAAAGCCCTTTCAATAACATCAGAAAGTAACCGAGCTTTACCAGCCATCATTTCAGCTAATTTTTTAGGACTTTTTATTGTCTGCCCTACGTGAGTTGAAAAATCTTTAATGAGATTTGTAAAGGTTGCAAAGTTGTTAGGCAACGGAATGATAGTTTCGTTTTGTATTTCAGCAATTGCAATTTTTGTAATAAAAACACCATCAATGTATAAATGAAAATCTAAGTAGTCGGTAAATAGGAGGTTGTTAAGTGAAGCCTTGTAACGGTCAAACTGCTCTTTGTTACCCGTTTTCTTTGCACCTTCAAGGTCTTTATCACCTATATCTTTTGCTTCAATAAAACCAACTGGTATTTCTTTTTTAGTAAGAATATAATCAGGTGCGCCGCAAGTTTGCCTTTTGGGTTCGTTGGTAGCTCTAATTTCAGGCACTAAAGTTTCTAAAAGTTGCTGCAAATCGCCACGAAATGTATGCTCAGTTGCATTTCCAAGTTTATACCTTTGATTAATTATAGTAATATATTGCTCAATATTCATGGTAATTATTCTATGGTTTTTCTACCAACCCAACAATTTTCCAATTGCTTCACTCACCAAATCTACATTTGGTAAAATTGCTTTTTCTAAATTGCTATTTAATGGAATCGCCGGAACATCTTTAGCACCAATAGTTTGAACAGGTGCATCTAAATGCTGAAATAAATCACGACTGATTCGTCCTGCTAAACTTTCAACAAATGAATTATGCAAAGTTTCTTCCGTTACTAATAAAACTTTCCCATGCTTTTTAACCGTTGAATAAACTAATTCTTCATCGTAAGGTAATAAAGTACGTAAGTCAATAATTTCAACTTGCCCTGCAAAATTCTTAGCCGCATTATTACTCCAATGCACACCCATTCCGTAGGTAATAATGCAAATTGTATTTCCATTTTCCAATTGAGTGGCATCAGCTTCTAAATACACTCTGCCTTTGCCTAACGGAATAATATAATCAGCATCAGGTTCTACTGTTTTTGCTTCTTCGGTACCAGGAACTTTACTCCAATATAAGCCTTTATGTTCCAACATCACCACAGGATTTGGGTCATGAAAAGCCGCTTTCATCAAGCCTTTCAAATCAGCAGCATTACTTGGGTAAACTACTTTTATTCCTTTGATAGTAGTTAGTGTACCTTCAACGCTTCCGCTATGATATGGTCCACCGCTGCCATAAGCGCCAATTGGCACACGAATTAACGATTGAACAGGAAATTTCCCTTGCGTTAAATAACAACTTTTTGCGGCTTCAACAATCAATTGGTTTACACCCGTCCAGATATAATCAGCAAATTGAACTTCAACAATTGGTTTTACGCCAACGGCAGATAAACCTACCGTTGAACCAATAATATACGCTTCTTGAATAGCTGTATTAAATACTCTATCATCACCAAATTTTTCAGCCAAAGTAGCCGCTTCCCGAAATACACCACCCAATCTTCTTCCTACATCTTGCCCAAAGAAAATAGCATCGTTATACTCTCTTAAAATTTCTTCTACGGCATGTAAAGCCGAATCAACCATTACCACTTTTTCTTTTCCTTCAGGGCAACGATTTCCTTTTTCTTCAGTGATTGGAGTTGGAGCATAAATATGATTCAATGCTGTTGAAATATCAGGCTCAGCTGCATTCGTTGCTTTTTCAAAATCTGCATTAACTACTTGTACAGCATCGTTATAAATTTCATTTAATTCATCAGCCGTTGCAATGCGTTCATCTAACAAAAAATTCTTTAACAACACAAATGGGTCACGAGCTTGATGCTTTGCCAAATCAACTTCTGAGCGATACCATTCTTTTCTTACACCGCTTGTATGATGCCCCAGCAACGGCACTTTTGCATGAACTAAAATTGGTTTTCGAGTAGTTCGAACATAATTAAATGCTTTACGCATTCCATCTAACGCCGCCGGAAAAAGGCTTGCATCAAAGCTTGTGCGTTGCAATCCTTTAAAGCCTGCTGCATATTCATGTGCATTCATGCTTCGTGATTCATCACTACTTACGCTAATTCCCCAATCATTATCTTGTACTAAAAAAATAATAGGCAATTGTTTCAAAGCTGCAAACTGTAAGGCTTCACTTACTTCACCTTCAGTTGCCGAACTATCGCCTAATGAACAAACTACTACTGGGTCGTTATCAGCATTTGCCAACATTTTTATTTTATCTAAATACTGAATGCCTTGCGCCATGCCTGTTGTAGGAATCACTTGCATTCCTGTAGCACTTGATTGATGCGGAATTAAAGGAATATCTTCTCTTTTTGAGGAAGGGTGTGAATAGTATGTTCTGCCACCGCTAAAGTAATCATCGCCTTTGGCTAATAATTGCAACATCAATTCATAAGGCTGAAAACCTAAGCCTAACAACATACTTTCATCACGATAATACGGACTTACATAATCGTAAGGTTTTAGTAAAAATGCAGTAGCTAATTGTATAGCTTCATGCCCACGACTTGTGCTATGTACATATTTAGTTACTTGACGATTTTCTTCATACACTTCTGCCATGCGGTTAGCATAACACATCATTCGCCAAGCTTTTAAAAAAAGTTCTTTGCTCATTTATTGATTTTGAAATTCAGTTGTTAGTTTATAATATTATTGTGAAGAAAAAAAATTGGATGTTTATTTTCAATAACAGATAACTAATAACCTTTTTTATAAGGAAAACAAATGTAGGAAAATATTAGATTTTGCAATTGTCAAAACTCATTAAAATTCAATTTTTAATTCTATTAAAGCTACCAAATTTTAGTACCCATTATAAATTTTTCAGAAATATTAATTCACATAAAGATGCATTCCGAGATAAGAAAATATCAAACTCTTCTTGATAAAAAGATATAAAAACTAATAGTTAATCACCACTAATAAATCCACCTAAAATTCCGCCAATACCTGTGCTTTCTTCTCTGCCTCTGCCAAAGCCTGCAGCAGCTACAATTCTTCCAGCCAAGCGGCTGAATGGTACACTTTGTAAATAAACTTTTCCCGGTCCTCTTACTACAGCCAAGAATAATCCTTCACCGCCAAATAGTGCATTTTTAAATCCACCAACAAATTGAATATCATAATCAACTGTGTTTTGCATTGCTACTAAACATCCAGTGTCAATTCTTAATGTTTCACCGGGTTGCAAATCACGTTCAATAATAGTTCCGCCAGCATGAATAAAGGCTAAACCATCACCAGTTAGCCTTTGTAGTATAAAACCTTCACCTCCAAAAAATCCAGTTCCTAATTTTTTAGTAAATGCAATATTGATTTCAATGCCTTGAGCAGCACATAAAAATCCATCTTTCTGACAGATAAATTCGCCACCAAATTTTTTCAAATCAACTGGAATTATTTTTCCTGGATATGGTGCAGCAAATGCCACATGTTGTTTTCCATTTCCATTATTTAAAAATGATGAAATGAAAAAACTATCACCTGTTATCATTCTCTTCAAACCCTGAAACAAGCCACCACCAGTGCTTGTTTGCATTTGAATGCCATGCTCCATATAAAGCATAGTGCCTACTTCGGCTCTTACCGCTTCTTGTGGGTCTAATTCAATTTCAACTACTTGAATATCATCACCCATTATTTTATAATCTATTTCGTGTGCCATATTGATTTTGTTTTTACAAATGTAAAAGCCGATTTAGAATATTAAAAATCTAAATCGGCTTTTAAAATTAAGTTAATAACTACAATCCACACATCTCTTCAGGCTTCACCCATTCATCAAATTCTTCAGCAGTTAAGTAGCCTAATTTAATGGCTGTTTCTTTCAATGTTGAATTATTTTTGTGAGCTGTTTGTGCAATTTCGGCTGATTTATAATACCCAATTTTTGTGTTCAAAGCTGTAACTAACATCAATGAATTGTTCAAATGTTTTTTGATATTATCAGTCAAAGGTTCAATACCAACAGCGCATTTATCATTAAATGAAACGCAAGCATCACCAATCAATCTTGCACTGTGTAAGAAATTATAAATCATTACTGGTTTGAAAACATTCAATTCAAAATGTCCGTTTGAACCACCGATGCTAATTGTAACATCATTGCCCATTACTTGTGCAGCTACCATTGTCATGGCTTCACATTGAGTTGGGTTTACTTTGCCAGGCATAATTGACGAACCTGGTTCATTATCAGGAATAAAAATTTCACCAATTCCACTTCGTGGTCCTGATGAAAGCATACGAATATCATTTGCAATTTTCATCAACGAAACTGCCACTGTTTTTAAAGCACCATGACTTTCAACAATAGCATCATGCGCTGCTAAGGCTTCAAATTTATTTTCCGCAGTTACAAATGGTAATCCTGAAAGATTAGCAATATGTTTAGCAACATTAGCTGAATAGTTTGGCGGCGTATTAATTCCAGTTCCTACCGCAGTGCCGCCTAAAGCTAACTCTGATAAGTGTTGTAAAGTATTTTCAATAGCTTTAATGCCATGATTTAATTGAGAAACATAACCTGAAAATTCTTGACCTAATGTCAAAGGTGTTGCATCCATAAAATGTGTTCTGCCAATTTTCACCACCTTCATAAACGCTTTTGATTTAGCATCTAAAGTATCTCTTAATTTTTTTATGCCCGGTAAAGTAGTTTCTACTAAAATCTTGTAAGCCGCTATGTGCATGGCTGTTGGGAAAGTATCGTTAGATGATTGAGATTTATTTACGTCATCATTCGGGTGTAAAAATTTCTTTTCATCTAATAAATTTCCGCCTTGCATCACATGACCACGATAAGCAATTACTTCGTT
>JBDKJJ010000123.1:0-4326 GCA_039796635.1 Bacteroidota bacterium | reverse complement strand
CACTAAGGTGTGTTATATTTACAAAAGCAAAGGTAATTGCTATGAACGATTTTATATAAAAATAAAAATAAAAATTTCTATGAACGAAACCACTATTCATCTTGAAGGAATTAATCCTGTTGATTTTTTTGGAATCAATAATTCTAAATTAGAAATATTGCGTCGCACATTTCCTGAAGTAAAAATTAATGCAAGGGGCAGTGCAATTAAATTATTAGGTAATCAAAAAGATAGAGAAATGTTAGAAGAAAAAATCTATCAAATAATATCTATGATTGAACGATACGGAAAAGTAAGTGATAGAAGTGTTGAAAGTTTGGTGGGTGGTGATGAAAGTACAAATCAAATAAGTATGCCTGATATGACTGAAGATGTAATAGTTTATGGCACCAATGGTCATGTGGTAAAAAGCAGAACTGAAAATCAGAAAAAATTAGTGGCTGCGGCTGATAAAAATGATGTGGTTTTTGCCATTGGGCCTGCTGGTACGGGTAAAACTTATACTGCGGTTGCTTTGGCAGTAAGAGCTTTAAAAAATAAATGGGTAAAAAAAATTGTATTAACTCGTCCGGCTGTTGAAGCAGGTGAAAGCTTAGGATTTTTGCCTGGAGATTTAAAAGAAAAAATTGATCCTTATTTGCGCCCATTATATGATGCATTAGATGATATGATACCAGCCGATAAATTGCAATATTATATGGCTAATCGTGTAATTGAAATTGCGCCATTGGCTTTTATGAGAGGTAGAACATTAGATAATGCTTTTATTATTTTAGATGAAGCTCAAAACACTACTGATTTACAATTGAAAATGTTACTTACCCGTATTGGACCAAATGCAAAAGCTATTATTACTGGTGATTTGTCACAGGTTGATTTGCCAAAATATCAACGAAGTGGATTGTATAAAGCTTTAGATATTTTAAAAGATATTGATGGAATTGGAATTATTAGATTAGGCGAAGGAGATGTGGTAAGGCATAGATTAGTTAAACAAATTATCAGAGCTTATGACACCATTGAAGAAAGTGAAGAGTCACAAAAAAAATAAATAATGCATAAAAAAAGCGGATTGAAAATTTTTCAATCCGCTTTTTTTATAATCTATATTTTTATTTTTCAATCACTCTTTCGCTTCCTGCTTTATGAGGTGATTGATATCCTTTCATATTTAAAACTACAAACGTAGTTAAGAAAAAAGCTGCAATTGATAAAAAAGTTATTACGATTAAATCTTTTGAGCGTTGTGTAGTTTCGTCAGTTGTAGTATGATGTGCACTCATGATAAATGATTTTTGTTGCTGCAAATATAAAATTTCATTTTTAAAAATGATACGTTTCTTTCGGAATTATTCTTCAACGGCTTCTTCATAATATTGTGAATCTGCAATTTTTTTATCAATCTTGCCAGCAGCACCATATTGCTTTGCCAATTTCCAAAAGTCAACGGCTTTGGTAGTATCTTTTAAGAAAAAATATACATCGCCAAGATGTTCAAGTATTGTTGGGTTTTTATCAGCGCCATTAAAATAGGCTTTTTCTAACCATGTTTTGGCTTCAAAATAATTTTTTTGCTGAAATAAAATCCATCCATAAGTATCTTGAAATGAAGCATTTCGTTGTTGAATAATATTTGATTTTTTAGATAACAATTCTGCCTTATCAAGTTTTACATTTCTTACTGATAAATAATAGGCATAATTGTTCATCACAAATGCATCATCTGGTCGTAATTCTAAAGCTTTATCATAAGCACTATCACTTGCGTTATGGCGTTTTGTTGAATGATAAATATCACCTAATGATGAATAAAACTGTGCTTGCAAAGCTGAGTTATCACCGCTAATTGGAATACCTCTTTTTAAAATTTTAATTGCTTTTTCAAAATTCTTTAATTGTGAATTACCAAATCCATTGAAGTAATAACATAAAGCCTGTTCAGGAAATAGTTGAATTGCTTTGCCGCTAAAGTATTCAAGTGAATCAAATTGTTTAGCATCACTTAGCATAAAAAACAATTGTTGCCAAACGCCAAATTCTTTGGTTTCAATTTGCAAACTTTGTTTGTAATCAGCAATTGCTTTGTTTGTGTTGCGTTGTTGAGCATAAATATCACCTCTAATAGCATAACTTCTTGCATCTTTTGAATTGTTGGTTACCAACAGGTTTGATAAAGTAAAAGCATCATTCAATTTTGAAGAATCATTCATTGCCTTTTGAATCAATAATCCTAACATTCCAATTTTTATATCAGCAGGTAAATCAGTTGATTCAATGCATTTTGTAAGGGTTTCGTAAAAATGTGGGTAATCATTTTTTCTGAAATAAAATTGTGTCATTGATACATAACCTCTTCCATCACCTGGGCTAACTTTCATTAATCTTTCATAAGTTTCCATTGATTTATTAGGCAAATTGTTTGATTCATACAATTCAGCTAACATGCCATAATATCTTACCTCAGATGGATTTATAGCGATTAATTTTTCAAGTTCGGCAGCAGCTAAATCTACTTTGCCCATTCGTAAATAAACTTGTTGCTTTTGCAAACACAACTCTTCAGTAACTCCTTTTTTCTGTTCAAGTTTATTAAATAATTTCAGCGCTTCATCATTTTTTCCGCCTTTTTGATAAAGGTATGAGGCTGTTAAATAGTAATCTTCTTCTTCAGGATATTTTGAAATTAAATCTTCATAAACAGCCGCTGCATCAATTAATTTATTGTTGAAAGCTAAGGCTTCAGCAAGCTGAACGCTGTACCATTTATTTTGTTTATCAAGTTTTGCAGCATTTTTAGCAAACAATAATGCAGGTTCATATTTCTGTGTTTCAATGTAAATTTTTGAAAGCTGATAATAAGCTGCATCATTGTTAGGATTATTTCTGATACATTCATTTAATTTACTAATTGCTAAAGGAACATCGCCTAATGAATAAGCTTTTATAGCATCTAAAAATAGCTTTTGCTCATCACTTGTTTTTATATCTAACTGATTTTCGGTCGCCTCAATTTTTGATGTGGCATTTGTTTTTTTACTTGAACTACAGGCATTCAAAATAAAAACAACAGCAACCAGTAGATATATTTTTTTCATATTTTGAAATTATATAGTTGTTGTGTAATCGCCAATACTTAAATCTTCAAAACGAGAAATTTTTTGTACAAAATTACCAAGCATTGAATTGCTGATGCATGAGTTTTCAACTTTAGTATTAGTTTGAATCATGCTATTTTCAATTACTGATTTTTTAATACTTGATTTTTCACCAACTGAAACGTATGGCCCAACTACGCTATTTTCAATAGTTACATTTTCACCAATAAAACAAGGTTGAATAATTGTACTATTAATAATGTTTGCAGATGCAGGCATTTTTAAATTTTTTTCATTCAATGCCAATACTCGTTGATTAGTATAAACTGTAGCATCTTTATTGCCACAATCCAACCATTCTTTCACTTGCCCTGGTTTGAATTGAGTGCCTTTATTTTTCATGTTTTCTAAGGCATTAGTTAATTGGTATTCTCCTTTTTCTTTAATATCATTATCTATTAAATATTTTAATTCACGGCGCAAATAATCGCCATCTTTAAAATAATAAATTCCAATGATAGCTAAATCACTTACAAAATCTTTTGGCTTTTCAACAAAATCAGTAATCATGTTTTTGTCGTTCAATTTCACAACCCCAAATGCTGATGGATCTTCAACTTTTTGAACATAAATTACACTTTCATCATTAGCCTCAATTTTAAAATCAGCATAAAATAAAGTATCAGCAAATGCAACCATTACATTGCCTGACAAACATTCTTCAGCACACATAATAGCATGTGCAGTTCCTAACGGAACATCTTGATAAAATATTTTTCCTTTAGCGCCCAATCGTTCAGCAATAGCCAATAATTGCAATTCAGTTTCTTTCCCAAAATCACCAATCACAAATGCAATTTCATTTATTTTTTCGTTACACATTGATGCTATATCTTCTGCCAATCTTTCAACAATTGGTTTGCCACCAACAGGTATTAATGGCTTTGGTGTGGTTAATGTATGTGGGCGCATTCTCTTTCCTGCACCAGCCATTGGTATAATTATATTCATAAAATATTCTTCTTGAAAATTTAAATTGTAAAGTTAAAATTTGAGTACAAACTATTTGTCTTTTTTTAGATTAATTAGTTTTAATGAATCTTGAATGGTTTGAAATAATTTTTCATCTACTGAATAATTATTTTGTTTTAATTGATTAGCTAAATTATTTGCTTTTTCAAAATGATGATTTTGAACATAAACTGAAACTGCAAATTGTTGAATTGGAATA
>JBDKJJ010000122.1:0-7688 GCA_039796635.1 Bacteroidota bacterium | reverse complement strand
ATACCGATTACGTTTTCAATATAGTCCATCCCGAAGAAATCGGGACGTTTCACTCATTTGTACTATTTTCAAACTGTATCGGCATTTACCACTTCACAACTCCAAAATAGTTTGGACTATTTTGTTGTTGGAATTGGTATAATCACTTTTACAATTATATTTACCTAAAAAATGAAAATTATATTTAGCGATATTAAAATTTTTGCTCATCATGGTTGGTATGATGAAGAACGGAAAATAGGTCATTGGTTTTCGGTTGATGTTAATATTGAACTTAATGAAAAACACATCATTAATGATGATATTCAAAACACATTTAATTATGAAGAAGTATATAAAATTGTTAAAGAAGAAATGGCATTAACTCAAAGATTATTGGAAACAGTAGCACAAAACATCTTACAAAAAATAATGAACCACAAGGCTATTAATATAGCAACGGTAAGATTAAATAAAATAGCACCTTATAAAATGGAAGGGGTAGAAAAAGTAGCAATAGAGCTTACTTTAAGCCGATAAAAAAAGCCACAAAATTATTTGCGGCTTTTTTTATTATTTATTTTTATTCTTTTCTCTGAAAATTTCGTTGAAAGATTTTTTTGGAAATTTTGGTAATTCATGATGATGCCCCCATGTTTCTTTAAAATATTTTTTCATAAAGAAATTACGCAAACCGCTACTTCCTGCATCCATAAGTTTTCTGTTTTTCATGGCAAATTTCCATGCCGTCCAACCTACTTTCTCTGAACTGCCAACAAACCCACCCCTTACAGCATCTCTTCGATTAATTAATAATAACTCATGCAAATTTATTTTCATCGGGCAAACCTCAGTGCAATTGCCACATAGTGATGAGGCAAAACTTAAATGCTTAAATTCTTCCATCCCCTTGAAATGAGGTGTAATAACTGAGCCTATTGGGCCGCTATAGGTTGTGCCATAAGTATGACCACCAATATTTTTATAAACTGGGCAAGCATTTAAGCAGCTACCACAACGAATACAATATAGGGCTTCACGTTGCTCAGGTTGTGCTAATAAATTTGTTCTGCCGTTATCTAAAAGAATTACATACATTTTTGATGGACCATCAACTTCATCACTTTGTTTTGGGCCACTAATGATGGAATTATAAACAGTAACTTTTTGACCTGTGCCATAAGTGGCTAATAATGGCAGAAATAATGGTAAATCATTTATACTTGGTAATACTTTTTCAATACCAACAATTACAATATGAATTTTTGGAAAAGCAGTTGTTAATCTTGCATTACCTTCATTTTCTAAAACCAAAACAGAGCCTGAATCAGCCAAAATAAAATTTGCACCCGTTACACCAATATCAGCTGAAGTATATTTTGCTCTTAGCTTTTCTCGGGCAACCATAGTCATTTGTGAAGGCGTATAATCTAATGGTGTTCCTAAATGTTCATTAAAAACTTTTGCTACATCTTCTTTGCTTTTGTGCATGGCTGGTGTTACAATGTGGTAAGGCGCTTCACCATCTAATTGCTGAATATATTCACCCAAATCGGTTTCAACACTTTCAACACCAATTTTATTTAAAGCATCGTTCAAATGAATTTCTTCAGTAACCATGCTTTTGCTTTTCACCACCATTCGGGCATCGTTTTCTTTACAGATTTTGTAAATCTCTTTTATAGCATCATCAGCAGTTTCAGCCCATAAAACAGTTCCACCATTTTTAGTAAAATTACTTTCAAATTCAACCAAATATTTATCCAAATTATCAATGGCTTTCCACTTTACATTTTTTGCACGTTGTTTAGCAAGTTCTAAATTTTCATATTGTTGTTTGCCTTTTACAACTGATTCATTGTATTTACCAATGTTAAACATCAACTTTCGGCGATGCTCTTTATCAGCGGCTTTGGTGGCTGATTTATCAAAAAATAATTCTACAGTATCTGTCATTATTTAGGTGTTCAAATTAATTGTGTGAAACAAAAATACTTTTTGTAAAATGAAATTCAACTCATTTATCTAAAAAATCTTTTATCATATTTTTTGCGGTGATTAAAGTTTCTTGCAAATCATCATTGGTAATTACAACATCAAATTGCGAAGCAAAACTTAATTCATGTTCGGCTTTTGAAATTCGTTCATTCAAACTTTCTACACTTTCAGTGTTTCGGTCAGTAAGCCTTTGTTTTAAAACCACTAAGCTTGGCGGATTGATGAATATAGATAGTGAGTTGTTGGGATATTTATTTTTGATATGCAAACCACCTTCAACATCTACATCAAAAATAATGTGTTGATTGTTGTTCCAAACACGTTGTAATTCTGATTTTAAAGTGCCATAATATTTACCAACATAAACCATTTCCCATTCTACAAACTCATCATTAGCAATTCTGTTTTTAAATTCTTGTTCTGACAAAAAATAATAATCTTTTCCGTTAGTTTCACCTTCTCGAATATTTCGAGTGGTGGCACTTACCGAAAATGATAATTCAGCAAATTGCTGTAAAACATATTTTACAACAGTTGTTTTTCCGGCGCCACTTGGTGCGGCTATAATAATTAGTTTTCCGTTTTGCATAATAAACACAAAGGTAAATAAGCTTTAGCAATACAAGGTTTATATTATTACTTTTGCATCATTAAATCAAATGAAATGTTATCAGCAGCAAACCAACAATTATTTAAAACTTTATTACAGCAATCAATTGAAAAAACAGATTTGTTTTTGGTTGAAATTAAATTTGAAGGAGCCGAAAAAGTTGAAATTTATTTAGATTCAGATAGTGGCGTAACTATTGAAAAATGCACCAAGGTTGCACGATTTATTAATAAGCAATTAGAAGAACAACAACCTGATTTAATGTACGAGCTTGAAGTTTCATCGGCTGGGCTTGAACATCCATTACAATCATTACGGCAATATCAAAAAAATATTGGCAGAACGTTAGAGGTAAATATGCCTGATGGTAAGCTATTTGAAGGAAAATTATTAAGCGCTGATGAAAATGGATTTAGCATTGAAGCAAGGCAAAAGCAAAAAAGAGAAAACAAAACATTTAAGTATGATGAAGTAAAAGATGTTTTTGTAGGAGTAAGCTTTAGTTAAACTATTACTTAAATGTGTTGCACACTACAAAAACATTAAGTATATTTGCACTCGAATTAATTAATGAATAAGTGAAAGGGAACGAAAACGTTCCCTTTTTTATTCTAAAAAATATTCATTACATCATTTTAGAAAACCAATAAAAAGAATCATCAACATCAAATTTTCAAAGCAATGAACAATGTTAGTTTAGTTGACTCGTTTGCCGAGTTTAAGGAATTTAAAAATATCGATCGCCCAACCTTAATGAGGGTTTTAGAGGATGTGTTTAAAACATTATGCCGTAAAAAATTCGGTACTGATGAAAATATTGACGTAATTGTAAATACTGAAAAAGGTGATTTGGAAATTTGGCGTAGAAGGATGATTGTAGAAGACGGTGCTATTGAAGACCCTAACACTCAAATTGAATATACTGATGCAATTAAATTAGAACCAGATTATCAAGTAGGCGAAGAAACTTATGAAGAAGTGTCAATGCTTGATTTTGGAAGAAGGGCTGTGTTGGCTGCCCGTCAAACATTAGTTAGCCGTGTAGGTGAATTAGAAAAAGATGTGATTTATAAAAAATACAAGGATAGAATCGGCGAAATTATTTCAGCTGAAGTTTATCAAGTATGGAAAAAAGAAATTTTATGCTTAGATGAAGATGGTAACGAATTGGTTTTACCAAAGCAAGACCAAATTCAAATGGATAATTACAAAAAAGGAGATACGCTTAGAGCTGTAGTTAAAAAGGTTGATCTAAGAAATAATTTGCCATTAATTGTATTATCAAGAACTGACTCATCATTCTTAGCAAAATTATTAGAATTAGAAGTTCCAGAAATTTTTGACGGAACAATCACCATCAAAAAAATTGTTCGTGAGCCAGGCAACAGAGCTAAAGTTGCAGTTGAAAGTTTTGATGATAGAATTGACCCAGTAGGCGCATGTGTTGGTATGAAAGGAAGCCGTATTCATGGTATTGTTCGTGAATTAAGAAATGAAAATATTGACGTGATTAATTGGACAACCAATATGCAATTGTTAATTCAACGTTCATTAACCCCAGCTAAAATTTCTTCATTAGAAATTAATGAAGAAAAGAAACGAGTGAATGTTTACCTAAAATCTGAAGAAGTATCAAAAGCTATTGGCAAAAACGGAACAAATATTAAGTTGGCCGGCAAAATGTGTGGCTATGAAATAGATGTATATCGTGAAGGTGGCGAAGAAGAAGGTGTTGAAGAATTAGATATTGAATTAAATGAATTCAGCGATGAGATTGACCAATGGATAATTGATGCATTAAAAGGCATTGGATGTGATACCGCCAAAGATGTATTAGCCTTAGAAGAAGACGAATTAGCTCGTAGAGCAGATTTAGAAGACGAAACCATTAAAGAAGTGGTTAAAATTTTAAAAGCAGAATTTGATAAAGGTTAATTACTAAAGGATTTCAGTAGTAGAAAAAATCTCTTTAGTAGCATTAACAAATATAACGATTAACAAAAAAATAAATGTCGGAACCGGTAAAAAATTTACGATTAGCAGCAGTTGCAAAAGAATGTAACGTAGGCTTAGCCCACGTTGTAGATTTACTTCACAAAAAAGGATTTGAAGTAGAAAACAAACCTACAACAAAGCTTACCGACGAAATGTATTTGGTATGTTTAAAGGAATATAATGCTGATGCGGCCGCTAAAATGGAAGCATCAACCGTTAATTTTAATAAAGGGCAACATAACGTACTACTTGAAACCAAGAAAAATGATGAATTTATTGGCACTAACAAACCAAAAGAAGTTGATCAAAAAGAAGTTGTAATTAAAAGCACTGTAGTATTACAAGGGCCAACAGTAGTAGGTAAATTAGAAAAAAAAGAAGAAAAAACGCCTGAACCTAAAAAAACAGTTGCAGCCGAAGAGCCCGTTAAGCCTAAGATTGAAGAAATTAAGGAAGTAAAGTTTGATCAAAAAGAAGAACTTGTTATTGAAAAAATAACACGTAAAAAAGTTACACTTGAAGGTCCGAAAGTGGTTGGTAGAGTTAGCAATTTAGAAGATATTCCTGATAGCACTAAGCCTGCTGACGAAGCAGAAATGAAGAAAAAAGGAGGCAAGAAAAAGAAAGAAGAGCTTCCTACTGTGGCAGCATCTTCTGTGCCTGCACCTGCACCAACTCCAACTCCAAAACCAGAGGAACCAAAGCAGCCCGAAACAATTTCATCAACAATTCAAGAAGTAAGATTTGCGAAAAAAGATGAAGTAGTTATTGAACCTGAAAAAATAGAAACAAAACGAGTAGAATTAACAGGGCCAAAAATTCAAGGAAAAATAGATTTATCAAAAATTGATGATAGTACAAAACCAATTCATCGACCTGATGATAAACCTCATCACCAAGCTAACAAGCAACCAAGAAAAAGAATACAAAAACCTGAAAGATTAAAACCAATTTCAGATGCTAGTCAACAATCAGGTGAGCCAAGAAAACCAATAACGGCAGTACAAACAGGCGGTGGTCATCATCATGGCGGCGGCGGATTTAATAGAAACAACGATAGAAGGCCAAAGCGAATTGAAACTGCACCTGTTGATGAAAAAGCAATTCAAGAAAAAATAAGAAATACACTAGCTCAGTTAAGTGGCGGTGCATCAAAAAGCAAATCATCAAAATACAGAAAAGAAAAACGTAATGCCCATGCTGAAGCTGCAGCTGCCGAAGCTGAAGCATCAATGGATGGAAATATTTTAAACGTTACTGAATTTATTTCAGTAAGTGAGTTGGCAGCAATGATGAACAAATCAGCTACTGATGTAATCATGGCTTGTATGAGTTTAGGAGTGGTTGTATCAATCAATCAAAGATTAGATGCTGAATTGATTGAGGTGGTAACAAGTGAATTTGGCTACGAAGCAAAATTCATTAGCATTGAAGAGAATGATGCATTTATGGATGAAAAGGATAATGAAGAAGATTTATTGCCTCGTCCGCCAATTGTAACTATTATGGGTCACGTAGATCATGGTAAAACATCATTACTTGACTACATTCGTAATGCAAATGTGGTAGCTGGTGAAGCCGGTGGTATCACTCAGCATATTGGTGCTTATGAAGTAACCTTACCTACAGGAAAACAAATTACATTCTTAGATACTCCAGGTCACGAAGCCTTTACGGCAATGAGAGCAAGGGGTGCTAAAGTTACGGATGTGGCAGTAATTGTGGTTTCTGCCGATGATTCGGTAATGCCTCAAACCAAAGAAGCTATCAGCCATGCTCAAGCAGCTAATGTACCTATCATTTTTGCCATTAATAAAATTGATAAAGATGGCGCAAATCCTGATACTATTCGTCAGCAATTATCGGGTATGAATTTATTGGTTGAAAGTTGGGGTGGTAAAATTCAAGAACAAGAAATTTCGGCTAAAAAAGGCTTAAACATTGATAAATTACTGGAAAAAATATTGTTAGAAGCCGAAATGTTGGATGTAAAAGCCAACCCCAATAAAGGTGGTGTGGGCAGTGTAATTGAAGCAACATTAGACAAAGGAAGAGGATATGTAGCTACTATTTTAGTACAAGAAGGCACATTAAAAGTAGGTGATATGATTGTGGCTGGTTCACAATTTGGTAGAATTAAAGCCATGTTTAACGAACGTGGAGGAAAACTTACAGAAGCTGGTCCATCAACTCCTGTGCAGATATTAGGATTAGATGGTGCACCACAAGCAGGTGAGAAGTTTAAAGTATTTACTGATGAACAAGCTGCTAAAGATTTAGCAATTAAGCGTCAGCAGATTATACGTGAACAAGGCTATAGAACTAAGAAACACATCACATTGGATGAAATTGGAAGACGTTTGGCGTTGGGTAATTTCAAACAATTAAATGTATTAGTAAAAGCCGACGTGGATGGTTCGGTAGAAGCATTAAGCGATTCTTTAATTAAATTATCGAATAGTGAAATACAATTGAATGTGGTATTAAAAGCTGTAGGACAAATATCTGAAAGCGATGTATTATTAGCTTCGGCTTCTGATGCTATTGTGATTGGCTTTAATGTACGCCCAAGTATGCAAGCTCGTAAATTGGCTGAACAAGAAAATATTGAAATCAAGAATTACAGTATTATCTATGATGCCATTAATGATTTAAAGAATGCGATTGAAGGTATGATGGAGCCTACTATGGAAGAGAAAATCATTTGTAATATTGAAATTAAAGAAGTATTTAAAATTACAAAAGTGGGTACTATTGCAGGTTGCCAAGTGTTAGATGGTAAGCTAAACAGAAACACTAAAGTTAGAGTAGTACGTGATGGTATTGTGGTATATAGTGGTGAATTGGCTTCATTAAAACGCTTTAAAGATGACGCTAAAGAAGTAACCGCAGGTATGGAATGTGGCTTGGGTATCAAAAACTTTAACGATATTAAAGTGGGCGATATAGTAGAAGGCTACGAGCAAGTAGAAGTTAAAAAGAAATTAGGCGCATAATATTTCATAACTCTATTCAATAAATTAGAATCCCGAAAGAAAACTTTCTTTCGGGATTTTTTTTATGCTTAAAGGGAATAATTATACCAATTCCAACAACAAAATAGTCC
>JBDKJJ010000121.1:0-5725 GCA_039796635.1 Bacteroidota bacterium | reverse complement strand
ATTTTAAAAATTAAATACTATTTTTGTAGCTTACTGAAGTTATAAATTATTGATAAATTAACCATTTTAAAAATAATTGAGTTGAAAATAAATTACACTTTGAACATGAAAAAAATGTTTTTCTTATTTGCGTTTTTGATGCTTGTAACCTCTTTTCAGAAAGTTTTCTGTCAAGAAGAGTTATTGGATGAGGATGCACAAACTACTATTTCAAAGCAACAACAAAAAAAGATTACAAAAGAAGCTGCAAAAGCTAAAAAAGGAGTAAAACCCACTACTACGAAAGGGGTAAAAGCCGAGCCTCAAAATCCTGCAAACTCAGATTCATCTATTGATTCAGAAGATGAAGGCTCTGCACCTGCAAGCAATAAAGCAAATGATAATTCAAAAAAATCATCGGCAACAACCAATAATTCAAAAAAGGGTGTAGTAAATACTCCTCCTACTGCAAAGCCAAAATCAATTGATAATTTTGATGATGAAGAAGATAAACAACCTGGTACTTCTACTCCAAACATAGTAAACGGCGAAAGAGTATATATAATTCCCAATAAAAGTACAAACCCTCCAACATTTGAAAAATTAGATTCATTTAAACAAGGTGAACTAAATTTATATCGCCCTATGGTAGATACTCAATGGGTATCTCCAAAAAATATGCGTCAAGCAAGAGAATATAGAGCTGGGCAAGACCCATATTCAGCAAAACCAAAAAACATGTTTGAAGTATGTTTGAATTTAGGAACTCCAACAATTAGTGGAGATATTCAAACTAGATATATTTTAGGTAAAACTTACGGTTTGGGTTTTACAGTTCGAAAAGCATTAGGCTATGTTACTTCTTTAAGATTTCAATATAATCAAGGGACTACTTATGGTTTAGGTTGGAAAGGAATTGAGAACTATCGTAAAAATTTAGGTGTAAACGGTCGATATGACTCATCTGTAAACTATTTATCTCCAAAATTGGTAAATCCTGGTGCAGCAATTTTTCTTAATTACCAAACCAAATATAAAGCAATGTATGGTCAAGTGATAATTAATCTCAATAACATCAGATTCCATAAAGAAAGAACGAAATTCATTGCTTATTTAGTTGTAGGTGGCGGACCATTATATTATAATACAAAAATAGATCAACTTAATTCAGATGGAAAAATGTATTCTTATTCGGGTATTTCAAGTAGCGTTGATAACTTAAACGCAAGCCAAAGAAGAACTGAATTAAAGAAAATTTGGGATGGTACGTATGAATCATACGCAGAACAAGATGTAACTTTTTACCATTCCAAAAAACTTTTAAAGAAAGGTATTTACAAATGGAGAATTGACATGACTGCATGTGGTGGCTTAGGTATTAGTTTAAGATTATCAAGAAAAATGACGTTAAATTTTGAATCGCTTCAAACCTTTACTTTTGATGATTTACTAGATGGACAAAGATGGCAAGAAGCTCCAGTTGGAGATGCAGTATTATCAAGTAACACAGACAATTTAAACTTCACTTCTGTAAGTTTAAATTACAATTTTGGAAATAAATCATCAGAACCTTTATGGTGGTTAAATCCAATTGACAATCAGTTGGTTGGTTTAACAGAAGCAAAAAATAAATTAGCTAAAATTCCTGAATTCACTGATAGTGATAATGATGGTGTAATTGATTTTTTAGATAGAGAACCTAATACACCAGAGGGATGTCAAGTTGATACCCATGGAGTTCAATTAGACAGTGATAAAGATGGAATTCCTGACTGTAGAGATAAGGAACCATTTTCTGTTCCAGGTGCAAAGGTTGATATTGATGGTATTGCAGAAAAGAAATCAAACCCTGAAATTGACACTTTAATGGCTAAAGTTAAAGAAATGATTGCAAATGGAAGCAGTGGGGCTAATGCCACTTTTCCAGGATGGTATCTCCCTATGATTCATTTTGATTTAGACAAAGATTATATCAAACCTGATTTTTATCCTGACATGTTTCATCTAGCTCAAGTTATGAAAATGTATCCTCAAATGAAAGTCTATATTGATGGGCACACTGATATTCGTCACTCAAATACTTACAATGAAAATTTATCACATCGAAGAGCTGAAAATGCGAAAAATTTCTTAGTAAAAAATTACGGTATTGATCCTGAAAGACTTATTGTTCGTTTCCTTGGTAAATCGACAAATATGGTAAAAGATTTACCTGATCACTATGATCCAAGATTTGAAAGAGAACAATATATCAATCGTCGTGTTGAATTTACAGTTGTTCCTGAATCTATGAACCTACAGAGCGCTCAGGAAATAAAGTAAAATTATCAATTATCATTATTAAAAAAGGATTCAATAACTAATATTGAATCCTTTTTTAATAATACCAAATACATCATATTAAATTAAATGATACAATTCGAATACTCATTAAATTTCGCCCAACAACTTGATCAGCAAGATTCATTAAAACATTTTCGTGATAGATTTTTTATTCCGAAATTGGATGAAAAAGATTCTATTTATCTCTGCGGAAATTCTTTAGGCTTACAACCAAAATCTGTGATGGAACACATTGATATAGAATTGGATGATTGGGCGAAACTCGGCGTAGAAGGGCATTTGCACGGAAAAAATCCATGGCTCTATTATCATCATTTCACTCAAGATGTTTTAGCAAAGTTGGTTGGAGCCAATAAAAAAGAAGTAGTGGCAATGGGCTCCCTGACAAACAATTTGCATTTGTTGTTGGTTTCATTTTATCGCCCAACAAAAGAGCGATATAAAATTTTAATTGAAAATCGTCCATTTCCAAGTGACCAATATGCGGTTTTATCGCAAGCAAAATTTCATGGCTTTGATGAAGATGCTATCATCGAAATGCAAGCTCGTGATGGTGAACACACATTGCGAACGGAAGATATATTAGCAAAAATTGAAGAGCACAAAAATGAATTAGCGTTGGTAATTTTTGGCGGAGTGCATTTTTATACTGGGCAATTGTTCGACATGAAAAGCATTACAGAAGCGGCTCAAAAGGCTGGTGCAGTCTGCGGTTTTGATTTAGCGCATGCGATGGGCAATGTGCCGATGCAATTGCATGATTGGAATGTTGACTTTGCATGTTGGTGCAGTTATAAATATTTGAATAGTGGCCCGGGTGGTGTGGCAGGAATTTTTGTGCATGAAAAACATCACAACAATGATGCACTTCCAAAGTTTCATGGTTGGTGGGGACATAATGAAAGTGTTCGCTTTAAAATGGAAAATAAATTTGACAGTATGCACACCGCTGAATCCTGGCAGTTGAGCAATGCACCTGTGTTTCCGATGGCGATTCACAAAGCATCATTAGAAATTTTTGAAGAAGCAGGCATCGAAAATTTGAGACAAAAAAGTTTGAAGCTCACAGCTTTTTTAGAATTTTTATTAATCGAAAAACGAAAAGAAAAAAACTTGCAGTTTGATATTCTGACACCATCAAATCAAAATGAAAGAGGTTGCCAAATAAGTATTTCATTCACTGAAAACGGAAAACAAATTTTTGATAAACTCACCAAAGCTGGTGTGATAGCGGATTGGAGAGAGCCTGGTGTAATTCGTGTGGCGCCTGTGCCGTTGTATAATTCGTTTGAAGATGTGTTCAACTTCGTAAATCACTTTTAAAAAAGTAGAACGCTGATGACGCAGATTATTATGATTTTTTTATGAACCAAAATTTTAAACATAGCGAACTGACTGAAGAAATTATTCAGTGTTTTTACAAAGTCTATAATCAATTGGGTTGGAGATTTTTAGAAAAAGTATACGGGAACGCAATGCTCATTGAATTGGAAAAATGTGACTTAAATTGCGAAGCACAAAAACCAGTCAAAGTATTTTACGAAGGAAATGAAATTGGAAATTATTTTGCGGATATTGTTGTTGAAGGAGTTGTTATTGTTGAGTTGAAAGCCGCTGAAACATTAGCCCCTGAACATGAAGCACAACTCTTAAATTATTTAAAAGCTACTTCAGTTGAAGTTGGCTTGTTGCTCAATTTTGGTAAGAAACCTGAATTCAAAAGAAAAGTATTTTCAAATCATTATAAACATCTTAATCAATCATAAAAATCTGCGTCATCAGCGTTCTATAAAATAATCATCATGAAAAAAAATATCTCAATCGTAGGTTCAGGTTTAGTAGGTAGTTTGCTATCTGTTTATTTAGCAAAACGTGGTCACAACGTAACCATGTTTGAACGCCGACCAGATATGCGTTCTACGAAAATTTCTGCTGGCAGAAGTATTAATCTGGCTTTGAGTGATAGAGGTATCCGTGGTTTGAAAGCCGCTGGTATTGCAGATGACATCATGCAAATTGCTATCCCGATGTATGGTCGTCAGATTCATCATCAAGATGGAACGCAAACTTTTCAACCTTACGGAAAAGAAAATCAAGCGATTTATTCTGTTAGTCGTGGAGGAATTAATATGGCGTTGATGAGCTTGGCTGAAAAATTTGAAAACGTAAAAATAAAATTCGACCAACGATGCACTGATGTAGATGTTAGAAAAGCAACTGCGAAATTTGTAGATGAAAAAACGAATGAAATTTCTGCTGTACAGTCGGATATTGTTTTGGGAACAGATGGCGCATTTAGCCCGGTACGATTGGCTTTGCAGACATCTACTGATATGTTCAACTATTCACAAACTTATTTGGAACATGCTTACAAAGAGCTGGTGATTCCGGCAAATGAAGATGGAAGTTTTAAGCTAGAAAAAAATGCGTTACACATTTGGCCTCGAAAAAATTTCATGATGATTGCCTTGCCAAATATTGATGGAAGTTTCACTTGCACTTTATTTTTTCAATTGAAAGGCGAAGAATCATTCGAGAACATTAAATCTGAAAATGATTTGAACACATTTTTTAAAAAATATTTTAGCGATGCAATGCCGATGATGCCAACATTACAACATGATTTTTTCCGTAATCCAACATCAACTTTGGTAACTGTTCGTTGTTTCCCTTGGAGCTTTGAAGATAAAGCTTGTTTGGTGGGTGATGCAGCACATGCGATTGTTCCTTTCTTCGGACAAGGCATGAATTGTGGCTTTGAGGATTGTGTGGTGTTTGATGAAATGATGGAAAAGCATGGCGATAATTGGAAAAATTTGTTTGAAGAATATCAAACGCTTCGCAAACCGAATGGTGATGCAGTGGCGCAGTTGGCATTGGATAATTTTATTGAGATGAGAGATAAAACCGGCGACCCGAAATTTTTATTACGCAAAAAAATTGAAGCTCGAATTGCAGAAGAAAATCCAAAGTTTTTGAGCATGTATGCGCAAGTAACTTTCAGTCCGCAAATTTCTTATCACACAGCTTACAACGAAGGTCAGCGACATAATGGTCATTTAGACAAATTAGCCAACATTGAAAATGTTTTCGATAAATGGAATACGCCCGAAGTGCAAAGTGTAGTGAAGGAGTTGGTGGGGTGATTATGAAAAACCTTCATCACAACATAATCTTTACTAAAGCGCATCTGAAAACAAATTTTAGATTTAAGGACGTTTTTCAAATTTATCCTTGTGATTTTGATGGTGTTCCAAAATCTGAATTTTCAACAGATAATCCAGTAGTTATTGAATATTTTACAGATTCAACAGAAGATCCTGATGTATATTCTTGGATAAAACATAAAGAATCGGCATCAAAAATTGCAAATCAAACTAGCCAGTTAAATAAGATTACAAGG
>JBDKJJ010000120.1:0-6514 GCA_039796635.1 Bacteroidota bacterium | reverse complement strand
CAAATAAACTTCCATAATGCGGCGCTTACTCCAAAATAGTTCTATCAAACAAGTGAAATAAGCTTCTAATCCTTTTCGTAAAAAATTTCGTTGCGGAAACAAAAAAACATTTTTAGCAACTTGTTGTGAAATGGTGCTTGCGCCAATTTTTTTCTTATGCGTTTTGTTGTATTCCATAGCCGTTTTGATGGCATCAAAATCAAATCCATAATGAATTAAAAAATGTTGGTCTTCACTTGCCATTACAGCCAAGGGCAAATAAGGTGAAATATCTTCTAAATCTTTCCATTCATAATAAATTTTATCATTGGTTTTATCATCATCAAATTTAGCTTGAAACCATCTGATGCCCATCAACGGAGTAATTGGTGGATTGATGAAACGATAAACTATAACCCATGCAACGGTTATTATTAAAAACCACATTAAAAATTTCAGAATAAATCTGCTTGTTTTTTTTAGCGTTTCTTTCATTTTTATTTTTCTGAAATAATAAATTTTTAATTAGTAGCTAATGATGAAAAAATAGTTTCTAATTTTTCTTTCTTCAATATTTTTTGACCTTGTTCACCAGTTGCAATAATTCTGTCATTCACTTTTGCGGTGAACTTACATATTACATTGTTCTTTTCTAACTGTGTGATTTCAGCTTCAAAATCAACAACTGAATTTACTAAAGCAGGTGATTGATGTTTTACGTTGATAAATGTTCCAATGCCTTCTTCATCATCTTCTTTCATTTCCAACACAAATAATCGGCAACACCATTCAGCATCACGGGCTAAAGAAAATGTACTGTAAACAGGGTGTACATTGCCTGATGAAAATGTAGCAGCATCACTTGCAGTAACCAAATGCTGAAAATATTTTTTATCGCCGATATTAAATTTTGAAATCATAAATTATACGCCCCAAGTACTCGGCGACGTACGCCATTGTTGAAGTGTTTCTATTTGATTAGTTGCTATAAGATTTTTAGAAGCAGCAAAATTTAACAGATGATGATAGTCTGAAAGTGTAACAAATTTACAATCAGCATTTTTAAATGTTTCATTAGCTGACTCAAAGCCATAAGTAAAAATAGCCATCATGCCCAATACTTCAGCTCCTGCATTTCTTAAGGCAGCAACTACTTCCAAACTACTTTTGCCTGTTGATATTAAATCTTCAATTACTACTACTTTATCACCAGCATTTATTTTGCCTTCAATCTGATTGCTTAATCCATGTTGCTTAGGTGCACTTCTAACGTACAAAAAAGGTAACTCAGCCGCATCAGCTAATAATGCACCATGAGCAATACCTGCTGTAGCAACACCTGCAACGGATTGAGCCTCAGGGAAGTGCATTTTTAAAGCAGCTAAAAATTCTTGCTTTATAAATTGTCTGACTATTGGATAGGACAAAGTAAGTCTATTATCACAATAGATTGGGGATTTTAAACCGCTTGCCCAAGTGAAAGGTGTTTGCGGACTTAGCTTTATTGCGTTTATTTGTAATAAATATTCAGCTAATTTTTCGGCAGTTGATTCATTATTTATCATGCCCCAAAACTAACAGATTTAAAAAACATTTTTTTGATTAATTCATTACACTTTTAATACTACTACATGTCAGCAATTACAATTTATATTAATGAAAAACCTGTTATGCTTACAGATGATGAGGAAGTATATTTTGCGCCACCTCCGGTTCATTATAAAAGTTATGTGTATTGCAAAGCAAAAACAGAAGAGGATATTAAACGAGTAATCACTATTTGTGAAAAAGATGAAAAATTGGAAACAGCATTGATGTATAATGCATCAATGGAAGAATTGAAAAAAATGTTTTGGGAATTGCATGTGGTTTCAAATGCAGCAGGCGGTGTGGTTTTAAATGAAAAAAATGAAGTGTTGCTCATTGAAAGAAAAGGGAAATGGGATTTGCCAAAAGGTAAAGCTGAACCCAATGAAACTATTGAACAAACAGCCATCAGAGAAGTAGAAGAAGAAACAGGATTAACTGATGTAACTATTCATCAACCAATTTGTATTACTTATCATACTTATAAAGATGCTGATGATAAAATATTGAAAGTTAATCATTGGTATGAAATGAAAGCTTCTTCAACAAGCACCTTATCACCTCAAACAAATGAGAACATAACAGCGGTAAAATGGGTACCACGAAATGAAATGAAAAATTTTATAACTGCTACTTATTTATCATTGCAAAAATTAATGGAAAAATACAGTGCATAATAATTGAAGCCTTTCATTTGAAAGGCTTTTTTTATGCTTAATTATGTAAAAATTAAATTTGTTGATATAAGCAATGCTGCGTACTTTCGGATTCTTTTTTATTCTCAATTATCTAACAAAGCATGAAGAAAATAATACTGATTCTTCTTTTACTCATAAGCTGTTTCATTGCAAAAAATAGCAATGCCCAAAATTTAATGGGATATTCTATTAGCAACTATTCAGGTACCAACGGGTTGTATTTGAATCCTGCAAGTATTGCCGATTCAAGGCATTTGTTTTACATGAATATTTCGAACCTAGATTTATCAGTAAGAAATGATTACATGGGTTATGATGGCAAAACACCTATTTTAAAAGCAATTAAAGATACAGCTTTTGATTGGGCTTCACATTTGATTAAATATAGAAACGGCAAACCTCACAACATGACATTGGAAAATGATTTTAAGGGAATGTCGGCAATGTTTTCTTGGAACGAAAAAAATTCAATTGCATTTTGTAGTAGGCTTAGAACCTATGTTCAAACAAATGGAGTATCTGAAGATTTAATTATTTCGTTAGAAAATGGATGGAGCAACACCACTACTAATTATTACAATTATTTAGCAAGCAATAATAATCATTTTAAGTTGAATGTGAATATGATGTCGGAATGGTCGTTGTCATACGGAAGAATAGTGTATGATAAAAAGCAACACTTTGCCAAAGCTGGTATCACAATCAAACGTGATAGAGGTTTAATGATGGTTCAGTTAGAAAACAAAAATCTTGAATTTAAAATGGCTTCAAGTGATAGTATAGCCGCCTATAATGTTGATGCAACTTTAATTTATACAAGCGAAAAATATTTTAATATTACTGATGTAACCAACACAAAACAAGTTTTAGATAAGCCTGTTGATAGAATGAAAAAATGGTTGTTTGGTTCGGATAAATTAGGCGCTGGTTGGGGTATGGATATTGGTGGTGAATATGAATATCGCCCAAAGCGAAAATATTATTATACAATGGATTGCAAGCAAAACCGAAATCCTACGGTAAACAAATATTTATACAGAATTGGTTTTGCAATTAATGATTGGGGACATGTAACTTATAAAAATGAAAATGTAAAGAGTGCACATATTTTAGTAAACCAAAGTACATCATTGATTGATACCATTAAATGGGGTGATATTGATACCATTAAGCACATTAAATCATCTGATAATATAATTCAATTATTGAATCAAGTTGCACCTGGGGCTGTAACATCAGGTTCTACAGTATTCAAATCAAAATTACCAACCACAATTACCATAACGGGTGATTATAAAATTAAAGAACATATTTATGTGAGTGGTATGATGATTATGTCAGCTAGAAGAAAGATTGATTTAAATGGTTCAAGATTGGCAGGGTTATTTTCAATAGCTCCACGAGTTGAATATAAATGGTTTGATTTTTCAATTCCTTTAGTTATTAGGCCAGGTTGGAAAAGTACTGAATTAGGTATTTCAATGAGATTAGGTCCTGCATTTTTTGGCACGTCAAATTTTGGAAGTTTATTAGGAATAGGACAAATAAAAGGAGCAAATTTCTTTTTCGGAATGTGTATCCCAATTGCTAAAAAATTGAAGAAAGATAAAGATGGCGATAAGATATCTGACAAGATGGATAAATGCCCTAAAGAAAAAGGAACTTGCGAAACTGAAGGTTGCCCTGATAAAGATAATGATGGAATAATAGATAAAGATGATAAATGTCCTGATATTCCTGGCGTTAAAAAATTTAAAGGTTGTGCAGATACAGATGGTGATGGTGTGACGGATTCGTTAGATAAATGCCCAGATGTACCAGGCGTTAAACGATTAAAAGGCTGCCCTGATACAGATGGCGATGGCGTTACAGATAAAGAAGATGAATGCCCTGATGCAGCAGGTGATAAAAAAATGGCAGGCTGCCCTGATAAAGATAAAGATGGAATCAGCGATAAAAAAGATAGATGCCCAGATAAAGCCGGTGCTATGGATATGCAAGGTTGCCCTGATAGAGATAAAGATGGTGTAGCAGATATTGATGATTTATGTCCTGATTTAAAAGGACCAAAAGAATCATTTGGTTGCCCTGATACAGATGGCGATGGCGTAACTGATAATGAGGATAAATGTAAAAAAGCAAAAGGACCTAAAGAAAATAAAGGCTGCCCTGAGAAAAAATTAACTGATGATGAGCAACATATAGTTGATAAGGTATTTGCAAATCTTGAATTTGAAACAGGCTTAGCACAAATCAAACCAGCATCATTTGCAAGCTTAGATACTTTAGCTGATTTATTAGTGAAAAATCCTAAGTACAGATTGATGATTTCGGGTTATACTGATAATGTAGGCGGAAAGGAATCTAACAAAAAACTGAGTGAAGAACGTGCTTTTGCTGTTCGTGATTATTTAGTAACCAAAGGTGTTGATGAATCAAGGTTGAATGCTTATGGTTATGGCGAATCAAATCCAATAGCAGATAATACAACTGAAGAAGGCAGAGCTAAAAACCGAAGGGTTGAGTTTGAAATATTGAAATAGTTCAAATGAAGCAATAAATAATTGAAACAATATTTTTTATGAATAGATAAATCCAAGAATATTTTTTGTTCGTATGTGGTTTAATAAATGCAACATACGGGTTGTACAATCAAACAGCAGTTTTAGCCGTGTATAAAACAACAACAAAATATTTATCATGAAAAAATTATTAATGGTGGTAGCCTTATCTACATTCACAATTGCTGCCGTAAATGCTAAAGGAAAAATGGGTGACAAAAAAATGGAAAAGAAAATGGCGATGAAAGAACATGTTTGCAATAAGGATTGTACTAAGGAAAAATGCAGTATGAAACATGGAGAAAAAGGACATACTTGCACAGATGATTGCAAAAAAATGATGGATAAAAAATAGTTTCTTTTTTGAAATCATTTTTGTAAAAAACTAAAATTTAAAAAGCTGCTCAGTATTTTTGAGCAGCTTTTTTTTATGTATAAAGTTTTATCTTATACCAATTCCAACAACAAAATAGTCCAAACTATTTTGGAGTTGTGAAGTGGTAAATGCCGATACAGTTTGAAAATAGTACAAATGAGTGAAACGTCTCGATTTCTTCGGGATGGACTATATTGAAAACGTAATCGGTATTACTCTTTCACAAATTTGCCTACACTTACGCTTCCGTTGGTATCTGTTGCTTTTATGAAATAAATGCCTGAAGGTAAGTTTTCAGTATTCAGTTGGTAGTTTTCAGTATTGCGAATTAAGTATTGAGCAATTGAGCAATTTTGTATTCTTCCCAACACATCTGTTACCTCAATTGTATTTATTAATAACTCATAACCAGTAACTAATAACTTGTCTTTACAAGGATTAGGATATAGCTCTAGTTTTTTACTTCCCAGTTCCTCCACCCCATTAGGTGTTATATCTATTAAACTTACATCATCATAATAATAATAGGCGGCGGCTGGTAAATTACGAATACTATCTACTAATTGTGTTTGTATTTGAGCATCTGTTTTAAAATTACCTATGCATACATATTGCTCACCACCTGCGGCTACAAAAGTATCTTGTAATAATACCCAATGCTGTGTATCTGTTACCATTTGCCATATTTGTACTTGTGGGGTATAATTTTGGATGGGTAAATTATTTCCAGTATAATCAACAAATGGCATAAATGAATTACTAAAGTAAGCACTAAAGCTATTAATGCCTACTATTTTACCAATATCGTTTTGTGATATAGTGTCAAATAGCTGAACCCATATACCAAATTGATACCTATGTCCAGCAATTAATGGCATAGCTAATTTGCCTTCCATAATTTCTCGGCAATGACCACTGCCACCAACTCCATGAAAAAACTCAAAACCGCCTACCATTGTTGAATCAGAATGAGGATAGATAGATGTTGATTGATCGTTTGATGGAATATCTCCAAGATGATAGTACCAATAGCCATCCATGCTACCGCTTAAATTCATCCAGCTTTTAACAGTGCAAATCCCATTTATTTGATTAAAAGTGTCATTAAATATTAATTGTGTTGAAAATGAATCATTGCTGTTATAATTTTCTTCAAAACCAGGATTGATTATCAAGTTTTGAGCAGTGATTTTATCAACAAAAAAAGAAAAAAAAAGAAAAAAAAAGAAAATAAATTTTTTCATTAGCATGTATTTAAAAATCAAAAGAGTGGAGTTTTATTCCCCACTCTTTTATATGGTTTGTTAATGCTT
>JBDKJJ010000119.1:0-3260 GCA_039796635.1 Bacteroidota bacterium | reverse complement strand
GCCAAATCACTTAAACACAAAGCACCTATTCGGGTGCTTTTTTCATTCGTAGTATTCTATACTCAAATCATTTTGAGATTCATATAAAAAATCTGCATGCCTATGCGATTTTATTAAAAATCCATTACTACGAATATCACTACACATAACACATTCGCAGCCTAAAAATGAAGATTTCCTAATCTTCTTACCAACTCTATCTTGGAACCATTCTCTATTATGCATATGAAAAATTTATACAAATTTACTTCAGCACATAGAGACATACTGTCCCTATGAATAGTTCCAAGTCTCAACAAGACAAACTAAAATCCATCCTGTGCTAAAACCGTTCCCCTAGAAGGGGCGGAGGGGTTGATAAGATAAATCCGTCTGGATTTATCTGGTGTCCTACTGACAAGTAAAATGGCTCGGTAACGAGCCTAATAAGCTATTTAAAACACAAACAACAAATAGCGAATAAAAAAATTTAAGTTTCAAAAAGCCTTATCAGGCAATGAAGCGAGGCGTGCAAGTAAAGGAGGTTGGAAGGGAGTAATGAGGGAGCTTGCGACCGAATCGATGACCGCCCAACTGACTATTCGCGCATGCCTCTGCGGAATTGCCAAGAAACTTAAAAAACGATGCATTTTGCATGAGATAAAATCAGGCAAAAAAATCAGCAAAAAAACCGGCATCAAAAATTGAAAATTATTGATGGAACGACAAATGGCAATCGTGCCACAAAAGGCTGACAAATCAGCCGACCAACCCAATAAGGCTATTTCTTACAGAAATGCCCCAAAATCGGCTTCAAATAAAAAAGCCGACTACTACCACATTTAACAGGTAGATAATTCAATCTACCTACCTGCAAATCACAACTAGCATCACTTATGCTATCTAATTCCTACAAAATCCGTACAACTACCTCAAAATGCCGAAAATCCCAAAAATCGGCTAAAAAATTCGCACTAATACTATCTTGATATATTAGTGCTAATTGACACTAACTTGAAAATCAACGAGTTACAAGGTGTAAAAATTAACCAACCACAAAAAAAACTATCAAAATCCATAAAAAACAAGTAAAAAATCTATTTTTTACGATATTATCAAAATATATACATTTGTTGTATAAACAATTATATATGACAAACTTCATCACTGGAACTTCCGATCTCAAACAAAAAACTATGTTTTTAGGCGAATCAGGAAGATCAGAAAAAAACAAAATCAATCAAACGATTCAATCGGAGATTGATCAGAAAAAATTAGTAAGTAAAAAGAAAGGACGTAAGCCCAAGGCTCCGAGACTTCATTTAGTCGAGCCTATCCTTATAAGGATTACAAAAGACCAACAAGACTTTTTACACCATCAATCAGAAATCTTAGGTGTGCCAATGGCGGGATTAATCAGACAATCAATCCGGCTATACCAAGAAAACTTCTCAAAAAGTAAATCTAGATTTCTGTTCTCAACAAATCAACATGAGAACCAACAAATCCAGGAAACATAAACCATTATTAGATGTTTCCGAATTAAATAATATTAAATACAATGATCAACCTCTTGCACAATTTATAGGAACACTAGAAGGCGGTCTATGGCTCAACGAGGTTGACAAATTAGCTGTAAAAATTAAAACAGCTAGCAGAAAATTATCATCTGCTAAAACAATCAATCAGGTAACTATCTCACAGGAAGCTTACGACCTTATGAACTTGGTTTACCAATTCGAGCATTTAAACGGCAATGAGATAGAATGGGATGATTTATTAACAGCTGTGATAAAATCATTTAGTTACAATACGTTTGTACCAATGATTACAGCAATTCTGTATACAGAGCCTGATGGTCAACAAAAATTTAACGATGACATGGAAGCTTTTGAAAGCGAACTAGGAATCGATTAATAACTAAAAAAGTAAAATTGAAGAATTAAAAAACTAAAAAACCACCGCTGTAAAGTGGTGGTTTCTACTGCAGGCTAGCAACCTGCAATCAAATAAATTATCATGGCAAAAGTAGCAGAAATTGGCAAAGCGCCAAATAAATCTGTACGATTATCTCGTACGATTCCCAAAAATCTTCAGTCTCATAAGCAATCAGCTAAGGAATTTCTTGTAAAAAAGATTCCTTTAACGGCTATTGCCCAACCATACGAGCCAAAGAAATATCATTATAAATCCACATATTTAGGCTCACAACGCAATCAATATTATGAAGATGGTATAATAAAAATACCTAATATGAACCCTTTACAGGTTCAGCGTCCATTAAAGCAAGATCAGCACATTGATCTTGAACTGGCTAAAGATTATACTGCGTGCAATCTCTTCAAATACCTTAATACACTTCCTTCGATATTTATCAATATGTGGGATAAGTCATCCCAGAAAATCGCTGAAATCGTTACTACATGGGTAAAAAATCATCATTGCTATATTGATTTATCTGCCCAAATTGACCCTAAAAAGCCTTATTTGAGGCAAAAGCATCAACAACTGCTTTATCCTGCCGAATATCGCTTACAAACATTCCCGAAATCTTCAAGAGGGTTTTTCTTAGAAAAATACGATGAGGAGGGTACATTTATCTGCACGGAAGTATTTACTACTACTAATCTTCAGGATGCTGCTCGGAAAAAAAGGCAGCTTGCTTACAAATTTGCTGACAAATATGAGCCAGCATATCAGGCAAAAGAGATTTCCATTCTTTTTGTAACGCTCACTCAAATTAACTGCGCCAATCAAAGCATTCAGCAATTTATCGATGCTGTCAAACAAAGATTTAAGAAAAAAGGCATCAAAATCCATGGCTATGTATGGGTTTTGGAAGCAGGAAAAAAAACTAATATGCTTCATTATCACATTGCTATTGCAGTCGATAGGATGCAGATCAGTAAATTACCAAATTGGTTAAAGTTTGAGAGCCTTTGGGGTCGAAGAACTGAAACCACATTTGTAAAAAAATCTATAAAAAATTATTTAAGTAAGTATTTAAAAAAGGGATCTCCAATCCTCGAAGGCTATCGAGGTTGTGGATCATCAAAATTATAAAACACGTAAATTCAATTCACAAAATCCAATAATCTTATGCAACAGACACTGTTTCCTGAAAATCAAAATGAAATTATTAAGCCCATTGATGGCTTCCCCAATTATTATATTTCCGATCATGGAAATGTATATTCTGAAAATAAACTTGAAGTAAATCATATCGATGGTGTTAAAACCAACAATCACATTTCTAATTTAGAATGGTGCACACGGAAAGA
>JBDKJJ010000118.1:0-2761 GCA_039796635.1 Bacteroidota bacterium | reverse complement strand
AAAATCAGTGATAATTAATTTAATCAGTGTTATCTGTGTTCTCAAACAATTCTTTTTTCAACTAAATAATGATTTCTTTCCGAAGAATTACGGGTAACTAATTCACCAACAAATCCTGCTAAAAATAATTGAGTACCAATTATCATTGCCACTAAACCAATATAAAACAATGGTCGGTCAGTCATTTGGTATTCACTGAATGCAAATTTTGCAATGCCCAAATAAACTGAAATAGCAAAGCCTAATATAAAAGCTAAAGCACCCAACAAACCAAACAAATGCATGGGGCGTTTACCGAATTTACCAATAAACATTATGGTCATTAAATCTAAAAAACCATTGATAAATCTATCCCAACCAAATTTTGAAACGCCATATTTTCTAGCACGATGCTGAACCACTTTTTCACCAATTTTTCGGAAACCAGCCCACTTTGCTAAAACAGGAATATAACGATGCATTTCGCCATACACTTCAATTGATTTAACTACTTTGCTGTTATATGCTTTTAAGCCACAATTAAAATCATGAAGCATAATTCCACTCATTTTTCGTGCAACTGAATTGAAAAATTTAGATGGAATATTTTTAGTAAAAGTATTGTCGAATCGTTTTTGTTTCCAACCGCTTACCAAATCAAAATTTTGCTCCACAATCATTTGATATAATTCAGGAATTTCATCAGGAGAATCTTGCAAATCTGCATCCATCGTAATTACCACTTTTCCTTTAGTGATTTTGAAAGCTTCATTTAATGCTGGTGATTTTCCATAATTACGCTGAAATTTTATTCCTTTAATTGCATTATTTTTTTGTGAAGATTGCTCAATTACTTCCCATGATTCGTCCACACTGCCATCATCAACAGCAATTACCTCATAACTGAATTTGTTTTCTTTCATCACTTTATCAATCCAATCAAATAATTCAGGTAATGATTCAGCCTCGTTAAATAATGGCACCACAACTGATATGTCTATTCCGTTTTGCATAAAATTAAACTAAGGGTTGTTTTTTTCTGATGATTAATGCTACCATTGCTGCCCAAAAAAATCCAAAAACAACAGAGGTTAATGTTTGAGGAAATATTCTTGAAATGGGCATATCTGTAGATGAATTTTTGTACATCGAAATAGCTTCATCAAATTGTTCTTGAGGATATTTTAATTGATGTAATAATTGTGAAACGTATTGAATAGTATAATATTTTAAACTTTCTTTTAATTGTGGAGCCATAATGTTATACAATACATATTGAAAAATCATGAATGAAACCATTGTTATTAATAAAACCAAGAATGTGTTGGATACTGTAGTTCTAAAATTAATATATCCGCCCATTAATTTGCGTTTTTCTATGGCTGCAAAAAACATAAAAATTATCATCGCTAAATATGGAACATAAGAATATGGCCCTATTACACATCTTGCATCTTTGAAAATAATAAACATTAAGTAGGTTGTTATCACATATACCGCAGCTGAAAAACCGCCCCATTTAATTCCTGTATTGGCTGTTACTTTTTCAATATCTTGTTCTTGTTGAGTCATTATTAATTTAGCTGTAATTGATTGTTGTTGATGATTCCTACAATTTTACCTTTTAATTGTTTGCCAATTAATGGTGAATTTTTTGATTTAGAATGAATGCTATTCTCTTCTAGTTTATATTCTTTATTGGGCTGAAACATAGTACAGTCAGCCTTTTGATTGATGTTAATTGATGGAACAGATAGCCCTAAAATTTTACGTGGGTTAATGCTAAGTAGAGTTATTAATTTTTCTAAACTAATGTTTGGCAATGAAGTAATAGCAGCTCCAAAACAAGTTTGCAAATTAATAGCACCAAATAAAGCATGATCAAATTCAACAATTTTTTCTTCTGTATCTCGTGGTTGATGCCAACTACAAAGCACATCAATAGTTCCGTCAGCAATAGCATTTTTAATAGCTTCAATTTGATGCTTATTTCTTAAAGGAGGCATCACTTTAAAGTTAGTATCAAAATCCTGCAATTGTTCATCATTCAATAAAGTATATAATGAACTAATTCCTGCGGTTACTTTAACACTTTTATTTTTTGCTTGTTTCACTAATTCAATTGATTCAGGTGTTGTGATATTGAAAAAATGAATTCGTGAATTGGCATATTCTGTTAGATACAAATCACGTTGAACCATTGATGCTTCGGCAATTGCAGGAATGCTGAAGCTTCCCATATTTACTGCTGCTTCGCCTTCATTCATTACACCTTGTTCGCTTAAATGTTCATCGTTAGGTTGTTGCAAAATCAAGCCATTAAAAGGCAATACATATTGCAATGCTCTTAATAAAACACCTGAATGTTGTAAAGCGTTTATTCCATCTGTAAAACCTACAGCACCTGCTGAATGCATATCGTACAATTCAGCTAACGTTTCGCCTTTTGCTTTTGGAGTAATACTTCCAAGTGCCTTTACTTCAACTATTGAATTAGTAGTTTTATTTTTTAAATAATCAATTTGTGATTTTGAATCAGTAACAGGTTGGTTGTTAGGTAAAACAGCCATGCCAGTAAAACCGCCTGCTGCTGCAGCTTTCATGGCTGAATTAAAATCTTCCCTGTTCTCAAAACCAGGGTCGCCAATGTTGGTTCCTATATCAAAAAAACCTGGTGAAATATGTAATTGTTCGGCTTGAATTAATTCGGCATTTGGTTCTGAGATAGAATCTTCAATTTTTACAATGATTCCGTTTTGAATAAGAATATCTTTTATTTGAT
>JBDKJJ010000117.1:0-10645 GCA_039796635.1 Bacteroidota bacterium | reverse complement strand
TAATTTTTCAGTGGAAAATTTTGGTCAAACTAAATCTGATTCAATAATTATTTTAGTATTTAGATATTATCCTAAAGTTGATTTACCATTAAGTACATCACCTACATTAGTTAAAATTATTAGAATAAAAGCGCCATCGTATTCACAAGATTTTGATTTGATTTTAAATGTTGATTCAAAAATTTCATTAGGTGCAAATAGGGTTGAAGTAGTGGTAGATGCTAATAATGAAATTGATGAAGTATGTGAAAATAACAATAGAGCTTATATTGATTTTAATATTACATCATTAGATATTTTGCCTGTATTTCCTTATCAATACAGCATTGTTTACGATACAGTGAATTTTGCTTTGAAAGGAAATACAGTTGACCCATTAGCACCTTCACGAAATTATTTTTTTCAAATTGACACTACTGAATTATTCAATAGCCCAATGCTAAAATCAACAACCATTTCACAAAATGGCGGCGTAGCAGTTTGGAAACCAAATTTTAAATGGATAGATGGTAAAGTTTATTATTGGAGAGTTGCCGTTGATACCATTTATGGCAATCATCAAATAAAATGGCATAATACTTCATTTACTTACTTAGCAGGAAGTTCGGCAGGTTGGGATCAATCACATTTTTTTGAATTCAGAAAAGATGAAATGCAAACTATTGTGCTTGATTCATTAACAAGAGTTTTTAGATATGCGAATAATCAACGTGCTGTAAAAATTAAAGATTATGGAAACGGTACAGCATCAGATGTGGCTGCATATTTAGATTATACAAAATTAACTAATGGAGGTTCATGTATTCCGTATGCTATGTATGGCGGCCCTGCTGGAACTTATGGCGGATTTAATATAATGGTTTTTGATTCGTTGTTGGGTTCACCTATTCAAAACGGATACAATACAGTAAATGCACAACAGGGCGATTATACTTGTGGTTATAGTCAAATTCCAGTTTTTCAATTTTTAACTAACGGACATATTACACCAACCACATGGCATAAATTGCCTTATAATGTTGCTCCTGACGATAGCACTCAACGAACTTATTTAGATAATTTTTTAAACAATGCAGTTCCTGATGGATATTATGTTTTGATGTATAGTATTGATAAATGGGGACCTCAAAATTTTGAGCCAACATTAAAAAATACAATTCATAATTTGTTTCATACAACAGTTATTGATACCATGACTAATTCAAGAACTTATACATTGTTCGGCAAAAAAGGTGCTCATGGTTTTGTTACTAATGAGGTTCAATCACCTATTATTGGCGGATTGCTTGATACAACTTTTTATTTTTCAGGGCAATGGTTTCAAGGCAGTATCACTTCGCCTTTGATTGGCCCTGCTTCATCATGGACAAATATGCACTGGAATTATAATTCATTGGAATCTCCAAGTACTGATTCAACATCAATTGAGTTAATAGGCGTAGATGTAAATAATAATGAAACTGTGTTGTATCAAAATAATTCTCAATCATTGTTTTCCTACAACATCAGTTCAATAAGTGCTACGCAATATCCATATTTGCGAATGAGGTTTACATCAAAAGATACTACAAACAGAAATCCGGCGCAGTTAAAATATTGGCGTATCAATTATACTCCATTGCCTGAAGTTGCTTTAGATATGCATTCAGCTTATGTTTTTCATGCTGATACATTAGGACAAGGAGAAAGTATGAAATTTAAAATTGCAGTTAGAAATGTTGGAATTACTACAATGGATACTTTTTACATGAAATATAGTATTGTTAAAAACAATAATCTTAAAGATTCATTTTATGTAAAAATGCGACCATTAATAAAAGATGATACTTTGAATTTTGAGTTGGCTGTAAATACCTTAAACTTAGCTGGATTAAATGCATTATTGTTTGAAGCCAATCCTTATGATTATAAAAACAAAGCAGAACAATATCATTTTAATAACGTAGGAAAAATAAACTTCTTTGTAGCATCTGATAAAGTAAATCCGTTGTTAGATATTACGTTTGATGGAATGCATATTTTGAATGGAGATATTGTAAGCCCTAAGCCACATATATTAGTAAAGCTAAAAGATGAAAATAAAATATTGGCTTTAAATTCTTCATCATTAATTGATGTAAGTATGAAAAGCCCTGGCAGCAATAATTATATAGCTCAAAATTCTGCTAATTCAAATCTTCGATTTACACCAGCCACAAATGCATCAACTAATAATGAAGCCATTATTGAAATGAATCCTGAATTATTAACCGATGGTACTTATTACTTAAGAGTTAAGGCTCGGGATAGAAGTTTTAATCAATCAGGTGCGGTGGATTATAATATCAGTTTTACTGTTATTAATAAATCAATGATTAGCAATGTGATGAATTATCCAAATCCGTTTACTACTAAAACGCAATTTGTATTCACACTTACAGGAAGCGAAATACCTACTTATTTTAAAATTCAAATTTTTACCATAACAGGGAAAGTAGTTAAAGAAATTACGATGACTGAATTGGGCGAAGGAATGCATATTGGAAACAATGTAACCAACTATGCTTGGGATGGCACAGATGAATATGGTAAAGCCTTAGCCAATGGATTATACTTGTATCGGGTGGTTACTAATTTAAAACAAAAAAGTATTGACCACTATGAAACATCAGCTGATAAATATTTTAAAAGTGGTTTTGGTAAAATGTATTTGATGAGATAGTTTTATCTTAAAACTCAACTTGCAAACTACCTCTTATGCCCAATGGTTGAGCATAAGGATAAATGGTTTTATCTAAATAATTTAATCGCCAAATAAAATCTAATCGGAACACTTTAAAAATATTTTCGATGCCCGTACTTAGTTCCATATAAGGTTCTTTATTAGGGATATTAAAATATCTGCTGTTTGAATTGTATCCGTTAATAGTCTTGTTTCTTTCAGTCATATTGCCCCAAAATCCTTTGCCACCCACAAACGTACGCCATTTCAGTTTTTTAATTAGTGGAATATAATTTAACGGAAAGCCACCAAAGTATTCATACAAACTAGCGCTTACAAATTGGTCAGTTACAAATTCATAACGAGTAGCATTATTGTAAGAATATTTATTGTAGTAATAAGTGTCATTGCCAGGCATTACAGCAAGCATTACCATAGGTAAATTACCAATTACTTTTTCAGCAGCAATTGAATAATAAAAACTACCAATTGTACCAGTGCTTTTATTTCCATCAACTTGAAGCCTTATACGTTGGTAATTAAACTGACTTCCTAAAATTCCTTGAATGCCCTGTTTTAATTCTAATGAAGCAATAGGATAATCACTGCCAATGCTGCTTCTTAAAAAACTACCAGCAATAAATTTTTCACGATATGCAAATCTTGTTCGCAATGAAATTTCAGTAAAAATAAAATTTGGATTAGTGATATAATTATTCGGATTAGTAGCATCTGAATAAAAATTATTAAAGAAAGGATGTATTGAATTTTGACTAATTGTAATCTTTTCTCCTAAGCCTAATTTCCATTCTTTATTATATGAAATGATACTGGCTTCATTGCCTACAAGCCTTGATGAATAAGGTACACGACGAACCAACGAACTAAATAAATTATTTTCACCTAATTGGTCATCAGTTAAATTATAAGTAACCACATCATTAATGTATCTTACTTTTAATTCTTGCCGAGGTAGTTTTTTAAATACATACCAAGCCGTTACATCATACTTAAATTTCTCATCTTTAAAACCATAAGCAAATTGAGCATTCACCCACATTTTTTTACTTATTAATTCACTATTGCCAATACCGAAACCAACTCTTGTTCCTTCAACATAATTCTTAGCAAAAAAATTATAATAAGGACCAATTGAAAAATAACCTTTGGTATAATAGCCAGTTGATGCAGTTGTAAATAATTGTTGATAATGTCGAAAGGCAGGTACTTGTTGAATGGTATCAACCATTTTATAAATATTCTTTTCGTTTTTTGATAAAGAATCAAAACGATTGTTTGCCCAAAAATCGGCTCCTTTTGTAGCAGCACCAGCCAACATTACTAAATCTTGATGGTCAGCAAATGCAGTGTCAATATGAGGCACATCAATTTTAATATTTCTATATTGAGTTGTTTTTCTGCCAATTACACTTGGTCGTTCTTTTCCTGTTGATACAAAATTTACAATGAATTTATCTTTATTCATCATCCATGTTGAATCATTGATAGGAATATAATTTTGAAAAACACTAATCCGTTTTATGAAATTGATATTAGCACCTTCAGCAATCGTCATACTAATTTGTTTGATAGCCCATGAAGTATCATTCACCCATAAATCGCCAATGAAAGTATTTTCGCCTTTGCGTTTTGGTTGAAATGAAAGCTTAAAACATTTACGATTATCAATTATTGCGGTGTCAGTGATTTTATAATTGTAATAGAATAATCCGCCATTAGCAATAGGGCTAATGAAATACACACCCATTAATAATACCCGATTATCATACAAATTAATATCCTGATACATCGTACCTAAAAACTGTGATAAACTTTCACTTGTACCACCTGCCATTTTACTGGCTTTTATAATTTCTTTATGGGCATTTGGTGATTTACGATAAAAATAATCGCTCATACTTTCGGTAAGATACATGGGTAAAAATGGTTTCTCTTCCGAAGTGCTATCCATAAATTTATAAACGAATGCAAATGGTTTTAACAACTTATTGTTGCGCATTTTTTCTGAAATCTTATCAATATCTAATTCAAGTTTGTTGTAAACTTCATATTGATACGAGCTTAATTTATTCTTATCATTTTTATGTTTATGTAGTTGAATTCGTTTAAACATAGTTACGGCAGGGTCTTGCCCCAAGTGAATTGTAACAGTTTTTGCAGTAGTAGCCTTACGTTCCATTGAAACATTTACTATCTCTTCATTTAAATGTTTCAATGCAATTTTTAATTTTTGATAACCAATGCTTGTGAACACCAATGTATCAGCAGCAACATTATATTCAATTTTAAAATTTCCATCTACATCAGCTGAAGTGCCAATTGAAGTGCCTTGTAAATAAACGGTGCAAAAACCTAATGGCTCTTCACTGTTGCCATCCATTACTTTCCCTTTTATTATTTTTGATTGAGCAAATAAAGATGATGGAACAATGGTTATTAAAAACAAAAACAGAAAAACTCTTTTTATCATAATTTCAAAAGTAAAACTTAATTGAAAATGCCACTTATAAATTTCAGAATTTGTTTTATACAATTTCCAAAATTGATTTCATTTTTAAGATTTCATTTTCAAAAATTTCATTTCCATTTGCAATAGATGCGGCTGAATGAAATGCACTACAATTTGTAATTTTATTTAATTCAGAAAGATTGTTGCTTCGTATTCCACCACCTGGCATAATGGTGATTTTATTTTTTGCAATTGTGTTTAAAGTTTTTAGTTGCTCAGCACCTTTGATGGCTGTAGTTTTACAACCTGAGGTAAGTATTCGTGTAAAATTTAAATGTATTAATTCATGTAAAGCTTCAATTTGGTTTTCAATTTCATCAAATGCTTTATGAAAAGTTATATCCATTCCATCAGCTGCTAAAATCATTTTTTTAATAGATGAAATATCAATTTTTCCATCCGTTTGTAATGCACCAATTACAACGCCATCAATACCAATTGATTTGCAAAAATTAATTTCATCTATCATTTTATTAATTTCATTTTCAGAATAAATAAAATTTCCTGCTCGGCATCTAATCAAAACATGAATCGGAATTTTTATTAGTGATTTTATTTTTTCAATTTCATCAAATGTAGGCGTAACGCCACCTACAGATAAATCTTTGCAAAATTCAATTCTATCAGCACCACATTGTTCGGCTATTATTCCAGCTTCAATACTTGGGCAACATATTTCTAAAATTTTTTTCAAATCAATTTTATTTAAGATGATAAATGTAAAATGTTTTTTGTTCAGTTATTAAAACTTATCAGCACCAACCCAAAAGTATTTTTACCTTTGCATTCAATTTAATTTTATTAAAAATGAATCAGTTTAAAGGTACAGGTGTGGCTTTGGTTACACCATTTAAAGTAGATAAAAGTATTGATTTTACAGCATTAGAAAAACTAATTAATCATTGTATTGATAACGGCGTTAATTATTTTGTGGTTTTAGGTACAACCGGTGAAACCCCTGTTTTATCGAAAGATGAAAAGAATGCAGTGTGGGAGTTTGTAGCAAAAGTTAATAATAATCGTTTGCCTTTAGTAGCCGGTATGGGCAGTAATAATACTGCTGAGCTGATTCAAGAAATGCAGCAATTTAAATTCAAGCATCAGTATCAAGCATTTTTATCAGTAACACCTTATTATAACAAACCATCGCAGGCTGCTTTAATTCAACATTATAAAGCTATTGCAGCCTTATCGCCATTGCCGATTATTTTGTATAATGTACCTGGTCGTACTGGCATTAATATGTTGCCATCTACTACATTGAAAATTGCTGCTGAATGTAAAAATGTAATTGCTATAAAAGAAGCAAGCGGAAGTATGCAAGCTTGTTTTGAATTGGTAAAAAATAAACCATCTAATTTTTTAGTGCTTAGTGGCGATGATGATTTAGTGATGCCGCAAATGGCAATTGGTATGGATGGTGTAATTTCAGTAGCGGCACAATGTTATACATCAGATTTTTGCAAAATGGTGAAAGCTTCTATGGATAATGATTTCAATACATCAAGGCAATTGCATTATAAATTAATTGATGGGGTAAATTTGTTATTTAAGGAAGGAAATCCTGTGGGTGTTAAGGCTGCTTTGCATCAATTAAATATTTGCGAAAATGAATTAAGATTACCATTGATTCCTGCATCGGATGATTTGTATAATCAAATTAAAAATTTCATTTCAACACTTTAATTTTATAATCGCATCAAATGGTACAAATAGAAAATATTTTGGTAAGCGAAGATGTTTTAACTGAACAATTTGTTTGTAATTTAGATAAATGCAAAGGCGAATGCTGTGTTGCTGGAGATATTGGGGCGCCTATCAATAAAGAGGAAACAAAAATTTTAGAAAAAATTTATCCCATCGTAAAACCATATTTAACTAAAGAAGGTATTGAAGCCATTGAGCAGCAAGGCACTTGGGTAAATGATGAAGAAGATGATTTTGCAACACCAATGATAGGAAATGGCGGCGCTTGTGCTTATACTATTTTTGATAAAGGAGTAGCAAAATGTGGTATTGAAAAAGCATATTTAGAAAATAAGATTGATTGGAAAAAACCAATTAGTTGTCATTTATACCCGATAAGAGTTTCAAAAAATAAATTTCATGAAAAATTAAATTATCATCGTTGGGATATTTGTGGCGATGCATGTAAAAATGGAAATAAACTAAAAGTGCCAGTTTATAAATTTTTAAAAGAAGCAATTATTCGTAAATACAACGAAGAATTTTACAATCAATTAGAAGCTACTGCTGAATATTTGAAGAAAAAATAGATTTTGTGGATTAATATTTTAGGTAAAAAATTTTGCTGATATGAGAATCATTTTTAATTTTAAAGTAAATTTAAACCTAAAATAAAATCAAATGAAAAAAGCTACCTTACTTTTTTTGTTGATGCTGGGGTTAATCACTTCAAGTTCTTCACAAACAGTTTCAATCATCAATAAAGATACATCTGTTTGCGCAGGAAGTCCAATTACGCTTTCAGCATCCTATTCAAATTTACCTCCATTAACCAATAATTATTCGGTTAATCAAATTATTTACAAACCTGATACTTTTATTGGAACTACACAATTGAATTTATCGGATGATGATCAAACTTTGCCAATAGCATTACCTTTTAAATTTTGTTATTTTGGATACAGTTACAATTCCATAATTATTGCCTCAAATGGTTGGGTAGGATTCAGTTTAGGTCAGCCAAATAGTTGGGCAGGATCATCAATTCCAAATAATACTGGCAGTATGCCACGTAATTGTATTATGCTGCCTTATCAAGATTTAGATCCTCAGGCAGGTGGTGCAATTAGTTACGCTATATATGGTACAGCACCTCATCGAAGATTTGTGATTTCTTATTATAATGTACCTTATTTTTTCGACCCACGATATCCATCAACAGCTTGTGCATCAACTTTTACAGGGCAAGTAAAATTATATGAAACATCAAATATTATTGAAACTCATATAGCTAACAGACCAATTTGCGCTTGGAACAATGGGGTAGCAACTCATGCATTACACGATATAACAGGCTCAAATGCCATTTTTGTAAACAATAGAAATTATTCTACATGGAGTACCTCACTTGAAGGCTATTCTTTTGTTCCAAGTGGAAATAGTTCCGCAGTTATTAGTTGGTATTGTGGTAATACTCAAATAGGTGTTGGGAATTCAATTGTTTATCAGCCTATGCAAAATTGTGGCATCTATGCTGTTGTAAATTATGGATGTGGCACCACTGGTGAAGATACTTCTCAAGTTCTCAGTATTTCGGTTTCTAATTTAAAATTCAGCATTCCTGATTTCTTTGTAATGCCGATTTCATGCAATGGTAAAAATGATGGTGCTTTAAAGGCAAATGCATCGGGTGGAATAGGTTCTATCAGTTATTTATGGAATAACTCTTCAATTAGTCAATCAATTAATGGCCTATCAGGTGGGTTATATAGTTGCTCCATTAAAGATGCTTCAGGGTGTATAGTGAATAGAAGTTATACATTATCAGAGCCGCAAACATTTGCATTGGTTGCTGATGAAGTAATTTTTCCTAAATGCCATTTTACATTGGATGGCAAAATTAAAGTTTCAAGCAATGGAGGTACACCACCTTATTTATTTCAATGGGCTAATGGCACATTTTCAAATACATTAAAGGATGTAGGGAATGGCAATTATTTTATCATTGTTAAAGATGCGCATCAATGTATTGATTCAATGACAGTATCATTATTTACACCCGAAGTAAAACTTAATGCTGGTTCAGATAGATATATTGGCCCAAATGAAAGTACCATTTTGCATGCCGAAGTTTCGCCACAAGGTTCATATAGTTATTTATGGTCACCTAATTCACAATTAAATGCTAATAACACTCCTTATGTAACTGCCTCACCTCATAAACCAACCAGATACACGGTAAGTGTTACAAGTAGCACAGGTTGCGTATATAAAGATAGTGTAGTTGTTAAAGTAAGATTTGATGAAAACTTACTCATTTATAACGCCTTTACGCCAAACAATGATGGTCAAAATGATGTATTCACACTGAAAAAGTACAGTGATTTATTTTTTCTTGAACACATGAATATATTTAATAGATGGGGTAAAGAAGTGTATTCAACAAATGATATAAACCAAGGATGGGATGGTACTTGGAACGGGCAACCACAAGAAATTGGCTCATATATGTATGAAATAAGTGTAAAAGATTTTGATGGTCAGCCCCATGTTTTTAAGGGGAATGTTTCATTGTTAAGATAAATTCTGAATTTTTATTTAAAAAGATTTGTATTTGATGTAAAAATAGTTCATCTTTGCACTCCTTTTAAAAAAAGCAAAACCAAAGTTGTATGCCACGTATATGTGATTTAACCGGAAAAGGACCAATGTTTGGTCATAATGTAAGCCACTCTAACATTAAAACTAAGCGTAAGTTTTTACCAAACTTACAGCATAAAAAATTCTTTGTACCTGAATTTGGTCAATGGATTGAATTAAGAGTTTCTACATCAGCATTAAGAACTATTAACAAAAAAGGAATTTATCAATATATTAAAGAGATTCAGAAAAAAGAAATGCAATAATTTTTTTTGAAAATTTAAAATTTATCAATCATGGCAAAAAAAGGTAACAGAATACAAGTAATTTTAGAATGTACTGAACACAAAAACAGCGGTTTAGCTGGTACAAGCAGATATATTACTGTAAAAAATAAGAAAAATGATCCTGAGCGTATGGAGTTGAAAAAATACAACGCCATCATGCGCAAATATACTATTCATAAAGAAATTAAATAATATTGAATCATGGCAAAACAAGCAAAAACGGCGATTAAATCAAAAAGCGCCATCGACCCAAATGCAAAAGCTTTTACTAAATTAGTAAAATGCGAACGCAGCCCTAAAACAGGTGCTTATATTTTTAAAGAATCAATAGTTCATAAAGATAATTTAGCTGCTGCAATGAAATAATTGCTTCAGTTTATTCACCCTATTTAAGAGCCTTTCAACATAATTTGTTGAAAGGCTTTTTTATTGGAACAGATGGTTTATATTAAATTGAAAATAAATGAGTCCACCATCCCTCTCCATTTTGTAGAGGGCAAGGGTGAGGTTGGCTAAGTAAATGGACTGCTTTATTTTTCTTATAGATATTATAGTTTTAAAAATACGTATTTAAACGTGTCCATACCTATAGTATTTGAAACCAGCTACTATTCAGTTAATTCAATTATCTGGTATAAGGAAATCTTCTTTTACTACAAAACGGGGCTAATTATTTCATTTTAAACACAATAATCATGAAAAGACTTATAATTTTTATTTTTTTATTCAGGTTGGTTTGCTTTAATGCGATTTCGCAAACTTATCGAAATAGTTATGATATTATTGAAAAAGAGAGTTATG
>JBDKJJ010000116.1:0-14738 GCA_039796635.1 Bacteroidota bacterium | reverse complement strand
CAAACCATTAACTCCTATGTATCAGGAACAAATATTAGTATTAATCCATCATCTACCACTAATTATAGTTTGGTAAGTGTGATGGATAATGTTTATTATTTTCTTACTACATCAGGTGCAGCAACTGTAACAGTTTCACCAAATGTAACTTGGTATTTAGATGCTGATAATGATGGTTATTATGTGAACACTCAAAGTAATTGTGTTTCACCAGGCATAGGTTGGAATACAACAGGCGGAACTAATGGCGATTGCAATGATAATGACAACACCAAACATTCTTCTTTTGGTTTTTATGTAGATGCTGATAATGATGGATTTGGAACAGGAAGCTTACAACAAATCTGTGCTGTGAATGCTTCTACACCGCCATCAGGTTATTCATTAAGTAATATTGATTGCAATGATAATAATGCAAGTATTCATTCACCAATTCAATATTTTTTAGATGTTGATGGCGATGGATTCGGAAGTACAAGTTCAAATTTTTTATGTTCAACCACTACACCAGTTGGGTATTCAACTAATAGTACAGATTGTGATGATAACAATATAAATATTCATCAGCAATTTCAATTTTATGTAGATAATGACAATGATGGATTTGGAAGTACAACCACAGCAATGGTTTGTGCTGCAAATTCAACATCAGCACCTGTAGGATATTCAACAAATGCGTTAGATTGTAATGATAATAATTCGGCATTAACAACTGGAAATACATTTTATGTTGATGCTGATAATGATGGTTATGGAAGTACTTCTACTGCTATTTTATGTTCATCAGTGGCTACCACAGGTTATTCATCTAACAATACAGATTGCGATGATAACAACGCCTCAATTCATATTGGTAATACATTTTATATTGATGCTGATGGCGATGGATATGGCTCAACTACAAGTGTGATTTTGTGTAATACATCAGCGCCGATAGGCTATTCAGTAAATAATACTGATTGTAATGATAATAATTCAGCTATACATTCAGCTACCCTCATTCCTACAGTAAGTGTTGCTGTATCACCTTCAGCAATAGTAACACAAGGAACTTCAGTAACCTTTACCGCAAGTATTACCAATGGCGGAACTTCGCCAGTTTACCAATGGCAAAAAAATAATAATTTGGTAGGAAGTAATCAAAACACCTATTCAACAACACCTAACAACAGTGATTCAATTTGGTGTTTGATAAATAGCAATGCACAATGTGTAAGTACACCCAATGCATTCAGTAATAAAATTAAAATGACAGTTACACCAGTATCAACTGGTGGTGGTAGCAATGATTTTCCTTGTGGTTCGTTAAGTGCAAGTTCAAATATCGGAAGTATTGCTGGCTATTCAACAGTGTTTTCGGCGTATGATAATGGTTCAGGAGTATATAGCGGATTAGATAATTCTTTAGTAAATAATGCACCTCCATCTGGCCCAAGTTTAGTTTATTTTTCAGGCAATAATACCAATGCAAGTTTTGTTGGCGAACCAGTTTCATCATGCGCTCCAACATCAGTTGGGTATTCACCTAAAACTGTTTGGTATAAATTCCGAGTGCCTACATTTAGTGCAGGCGTTAGTATTCGTTCAGTAACAAGTTACGGACAATTGTATAATGCTAATTTGGCTGTATATTCTTTGACTTCAGGGCTTATTTGTTCAAACCCTATTTTCAATGAAGTTAAATGTTCGTCATCAGGTGTGTTAGTTTTAAATTCAACTGAATTATCAAGTTATCAAGGTCAATATTTATATGTTCAGTTACAAGGCACAGTTGCAAATCCTTCAGGGCAGTTTACTGTGAGCATTCAAGGAATAATTTCAAGTATTACGCTTACTAATCCTACTTCTTCAAGTATTCAAGTTAATTTTCCAACCGTATCAACTCCTAATCTAACTACATATTTGTATTGGCAACGAGTAGGAACCCAAGGAATTAGTTATGTAGTTTTATCGCCACGAGCTAATTATGTAATTAATGGATTGCTCTCAGGTTATAATTACAAAGTATGGATAAAATTAGCTGACAGAAATTCAGTAAATGGTTCACAAATATATTGCAGTAGTGTAACACTTTCAACGCTAACAGGTTGCTCAGGTGTTTTACCAGCGCCTAATATCAATGGTATATCAGGGCATTGTAGTCAAGCAATGTTTACAGTAATAAATCCTTTGAACTCAATTCCATTGCCGCTACAAACTTCACCTAGTTTATATCCTTACAGATTAATTTATTATTTACCGAATACCAACCGAGGTTGGATTTATACGCTTCAAAGTATTCCAATAACTGGTTTCTTTGTAAATTCATTAATACTGAATAAAACTTACGGATTTTATTATACTTATAAATGCGTTGGTGGTGCTTTGGTTTCATCAATGATTACAAATTATTCAACTTGTAATACTGCTCCACGATTAAATACTGAACATCATGAATATTTGATTAATGGAGTTCATTATATTGATTGTGATATGGAAGATTTAATGGCAGCAGCTGCACCTGAAAATTTAAAAGCTGATGAATGGAATGAAATAGTATTTGAAGAAATAAAATCGGAAAATGATTACTCAACACCATTCAATCAAAATACAAAATTTGCTTTAGTGCCTAATCCTGCTGATAATTCAGTGAGTATTGAAATTACTGATATTACTAATGAAACTACAATTTCAATGTATGATGTGGCAGGTAAAATTGTTTTTGAAAAAATAATTGATGCTCAAAATGAATCATCAACCATTATTGTAAATACTAATAATTATGCCAACGGAACTTACATTGTAAATGTAAAATCAGCCACTCAAAATTCAAGTCAGAAATTAATGGTAGCGCATTAAAGTAGCTAAAATTGTAAAGAAGAAAAAAGAATTAAAAACTTGCCCTTCCAAATATGGAAGGGTTTTGTTTTGATGGCAATAAGGTTCGATTGACTTTTTGAGAGATGACCATCTAAACGCTGGCAGCATCATTATTAAAAGCTTTCCAGCCTTTAGCTTCTATTTTCACACTGTTATTACCTTTGGTAATCAGGTTTACAATACCCGGTTCTTCGGTGATGTAACCAATAATATTAATATCATTTTCATCTTTTATTTTATCATAATCGCTTTGCGAAATGGTAAATAAAAGTTCGTAATCTTCGCCACCATTCATAGCTGTAGTCATAGGGTCAATATTCATTTTTACAGCCATTTCATAAGTATCTGAATGGATAGGTATTTTTTCCTCAAACAATGTAGCACCGCAATTACTGTTTCTGCAAATGTGATGAATCTCACTACTCAAGCCATCTGAAATGTCTATCATGGAAGTAGGAATGATGTTGTGCTTTTTTAATATGTTAATAATATCAATTCTGGCTTCAGCTTTTAATTCACGTTCCAATAAATATTTCTGATTTTCTAAATCAGGCGAAACCCCAGGATGAGCCATGAATATTTGCTTTTCACGTTCTAACAATTGCAAACCCATATAAGCCGCACCCAAATCGCCACTACAACAAATCAATTCTTTTGGTTTTGCGCCTGACCGATAAGCCACTTTTTCTTTCTCAACACTGCCTATCACGGTAATGCTCAAAAACATTCCTTTCAATGAACTGGTAGTATCACCGCCAATCAACTCAACATTATATTTTTCACAAGCCAATTTTATTCCGCTGTATAATTCTTCCATTGCCTCCACCGTATATTTACTACTTACTGACATGGAAACCGTGATGTATTCAGCCTTGCCATTCATGGCGCAAATATCACTCACATTCACTGCTACAGCTTTATAACCCAAATGTTTCAACGGAGTGTACATCAAATCAAAATGAATACCTTCGGCTAAAATATCAGTGCTGATTAAAGTGTATTTATCAGTACCATTATCAATCACGGCGCAATCATCGCCTACGCCTTTTATTACATTTTTATTATGGTTTTCAAAATCTTTAGTAAGAAGATGAATTAATCCGAATTCGCCTAATTGGCTTATAGCTGTTGTTTTTTGTTCCATGCTGCAAAAGTAGAAATAAAATTTTTCACATTCGGATAACAATGCTTTTAATACATTTTTAATCAAGAAACAAAACTAAAGGTCGGAATTTGTCTTCCGACAACCGAAGTATAGCCCAATTTCTTAGCTGCATAAAACTTTATTAGTTCACTTATTCCACTTCAAAATTTCCCCAATTGCTTATTTCATCATTTGTCCAAATGGTTGGAAAAAAGATTCGACGTTGGTAATGTGGGTGTAAGTATTTTTGCCAATCACTCATGCCTGTACTAGCAGTTTTAACGCCTGATGCTAACAAATAATGTTCGGCAGTTTTTAAGTGTGCTAATGGCCATTTTACATTAAATACATAATCCATGCGGCGCAATGCTGCTTTAAGTTCATCGCTTATTTCAGGCAATGATAAAATAATATGATTCAAGTTTTTAAGCTTCATGGCATCAGCATGTTCTTCCAATTGCTTCAAATATTTATCTTCAAAACGAATCAACATCAAACTTTTTTTGCCCGTAGCTCTGTCCATTCCTGCATCTTTCCAATATACATCTTGCAACATTTCTGATGGTGATGAATCAGCTGAATATTTTTTACGCTCTGATGGTTTTACAATATTAATTACATCGGTACACATCAATTCAATCAACCTAAATGATACAGCCTGAAAGCCACTTGCAGGTGCTAATGATAATCGGAAAGTGTTGTATTGTTGGTAATCCATGCCTTGCGACATTACCGTAAATGAGCTTTCCATCACATCCATATATCTATTTATTCTGCCCACTTTTAATGCAATAAAAGCTTGGTCAATTTCTTTAGCTTCAACTATTTGAGTGATTTCATGCTTTACCAAAGCCAACAATAATTCAGTAATTTGATGATATACTACAAAAATATATTCATCAGTAAATTCTGTTTTTGGTTTTTGTAAAGTAAGCAATGTATCTACTTGAATATAATCCCAGTAATCTAAAGGTTTGCTATGCAATAATCCTTTTAAGAAAACAGTAGAATCATGTCCTAAGGCTTTGTATTTATCATCAATGCTATTTAATAAATCACTCATAATTTTAAATTTAACTTAAATCAATTTCTGTATTATCGCCAATATTAAGGCTTTGGCTTAATCCTTTAATAGTTGAATCGCTTCCTACTATGCTTTCATGCAATACTACTTGTTCTAATTTTGCAAAATCACCAATGATTGAATTTTTCAGAATAGAATGTGTGATGTTGCTTCCTTCGCCAATGGCTACATTAGGGCCAATGATGGAGCCGCTGATGTTGCAATTTTTACCAATGGATACTGGTGGTAGAATAATGGTATTCGGAAATTCGTAATGATTATTTGCTGCGGTGCGTTTTAATAAAATAGAATTGGTTTCAAGCAATACATCTTTCTTGCCGCAATCGTACCAATTGTTTACTTTCAAAGGCTTGAAGATAGTGCCGCCATCTATCATTCGTTGCAAAGCATCTGTAAGATGAAACTCATCTTTAGTACGAATATTATTAGTGATATTATAATGCAAGGCTTCAAACAAAATAGCAGTATTGCATATTTTATAAATACCTACTAATGCTAAATTACTTTTAGGAATATTTGGTTTTTCAACTACTCTGATAATTTCATTATTATCATTTATTTCAGCTAAGCCAAATCCACGTGGGTCATCCACTTTTTTTACACCCAAATAGCAATCATTGCATGGCACAATATCTTTCCAATCAACATCTACAATGGTATCGCCCAATACAATTACAATAGGTTCGTTTTCTTTCACAAAGGGTTTGGTTAGCCAAATAGCATGACCTAAACCTTCTCTGAAATCTTGCTCAACAAATACTGCTTTAATATCAGGATAATGGGTAGATACATATTCTTTGATTTTTTCCCCCAAATACCCAACAATAAAAACAAAGTCAGTAATACCAACTTCCATTAAATCATCAATAATAAAACTTAAAATAGTTTTACCACCCACCGGCACTAAGGCTTTGGGTTGGGTGTAGGTATGCGGTCGTAATCGAGTGCCGGCACCGGCGACAGGTATAATAGCTTTCATTTTTTTTTAGTATGTAAGAAAAAGGACTGCGAATGTATGTAAATATATTGTTAGCTACAAAATGATTTATGTTGGTTTTTCAGAACTTAGTTTTATTAGCTTAAATATTTCAGTATGTTTGCAACATGCAATTAACAGATGAAAGTTTATTGGTTCAGCAATGGATTCAACCACTTTTGGTAAATATAAGTGATGATGCTTTCTCATTTAAATCAGTGGATGGAAGTTGGGGCAAAATGAATAAAAAAATATTGTTGATTTCAAAACCACAATCATCAGCAAATGCCGATTCAGAGTTGCTGAAAAAAGTAATTTCACTTACTCAAAATTTTGAAGTAGATGATTTTTTTTATTTACCGCTTCAACAAAAATTTCCATCATTATTATCAATAATTGAATTTACTGGCGCTGAAACTATTTTGTTTTTTAATGTCAAGCCAAGTGATGTATGCCTTTATCAGCAGGCAATTGTTGATTTACCTTATTATCAAAATCAAACACAAATTGTATTTTTACCAATTGTTGAGCAATGCATCACTCACTCGGATTATAAAAAGCATTTTGCTCGTGTTTGGTTGAAAATGTTAAATACTTCATGGATAAAAAAATAACATCAATTCTGTTTATTACATCAAATAAAAACAAACTGAAAGAAATAAAAATAAAACTTTCAGATGCTATTGAAATTCAAGATTTATCAAGCATAAATTTTACGGAAGAAATAGCCGAACCTTTTGAAACATTGCATGAAAATGCAAAAGCAAAAGCGCAATATATTCATAGTAGATATAATTTAAATTGCTTTGCTGAAGACAGTGGTTTTTTTGTAGAAGCATTGAATGGCGAACCGGGTGTTTATTCAGCCAGATATGCAGGCGAAGAAAAAAATGATGCTGCTAATATTCAAAAAGTATTGAAAAACTTGAATGGAATTCAAAATAGAAAAGCTTATTTCTGCACCATAATTGCCTTGATTTTAGATAATAAAGAATATTTGTTTGAAGGAAAAATTCAGGGTGTAGTTACGGAAAAAATTATTGGTGAAAATGGTTTTGGATATGACCCTATTTTTATTCCCAATGGTTATGATAAAACTTTTGCTCAAATAGATATTACAGAAAAAAATCGCATAAGTCATAGGGCTATTGCAGTTGATAAAATGGTAAACTTTTTAAACACTATATAATTAAGATAATTTATGGAAAGTATTATAGTATTAGGCGCAAGCGGACAGATTGGTACAGAGTTAACAATGGAATTGCGTAAAAAATATGGCAATAGTAATGTGGTGGCTACTGACTTAAAAGCCGCATCAGATGAAGTAATGCAAAGTGGTCCTTTTGAATATTTGGATGCAATGAATTTTAATGGACTCACTGATATTATTAAAAAATACAAAACCACTCAAATTTATCATTTAGTGGCTTTGTTATCAGCCACAGGTGAAAAAAATCCGCAATTTGCATGGAGCCTGAACATGGGAAGTATGTTAGGTGTTTTTGATGTAGCGATTGCTCAAGGGGTAAAAAAAATATTTTGGCCAAGTAGTATTGCTGTATTCGGCCCCACTACTCCTAAATTAAATGTGCCACAGCACACAATTATTGAACCTACAACAGTATATGGAATCAGTAAAGCTGCTGGTGAAGGATGGTGTAATTATTATTTTAGTAAAAAAGGATTAGATGTTAGAAGTATTCGTTATCCAGGGTTGATTGGCTACAAATCAGCGCCTGGTGGTGGCACTACTGATTATGCAGTTGAAATTTTTTATGAAGCAAAAAAGAAAAATAGCTACACAAGTTTTCTTTCTGCTAATACTCGTTTGCCAATGATGTATATGCAAGATGCTATAAAAGCTACTATACAATTAATGGATGCGCCTGCTGATAAATTGAATATCAGAACAGCATATAATATTAACGGAATTGATTTTACTCCTGCTGAATTGGCTGCTTCAATTCAAAAACATTTACCTGATTTTAAAATTGATTATGCACCCGATTTTCGTCAGGCAATTGCTGATAGTTGGCCTGGAAGTATTGATGGAACTTTTGCATGGAATGATTGGAATTGGAAACCTGAATTTGATTTAGATGCAATGGTAAAGGATATGTTAACGAATATTTCGGTTTAATCATTAAAACTAATTTTGATTATTGGCGTTGTATTCAATATCAATAATATGAAAAAAAGAAAAATTGCAATTGCCATTACTGGTGCTAGCGGAAGTATTTACGCAAAAGTTTTATTGGATAAGTTGGTTTTACTTCAAGATGAAATTGAAGCTTGTGCAATTGTGATGAGTAATAATGCTAAAGATGTATGGATGCATGAATTACAAAATAAAAACTACGAAAATTATCCATTTACATTTTATACTAAAACCGATTTTTTATCACCAATTGCAAGCGGTTCAGCTAATTATGATACTTTAATTGTTTGCCCATGTTCAATGGGTACATTAGGCAGAATTGCAAACGGAATTTCAGATGATTTAATTACAAGAGCTGCTGACGTAATGCTGAAAGAAAGAAGAAAGTTAATATTGGTTGCAAGAGAAACACCATTGAATTTAATTCAAATTAAAAATATGGAGATGATTACCATGGCTGGTGGAATTATCTGCCCTGCAACGCCCTCTTTTTATTCATTACCAAAAACTTTAGAAGATGTTGCTGCAACTGTGATTGATAGAGTTTTGAATTTGGCCAATTTCACAATCCCTACTTACCAGTGGGGTAAATAATTTTACAATGAAAAAAATAAGTTTTATAGCATTAATTTTTGTTTCAATAATGGTTAGCCAATGTGTAAAACATAAAGCCGCCGAAGTGGTTGTGCCATGTGAGGCAGGTAGCATTTATTTTGCAAATGATATTCAACCATTATTGAATTCAAGTTGTGCTATGAGTGGCTGTCATGATAGTAAAACCAAAGCCGAAGGTTATGATTTTAGTAATTATAATGGCACTATGAAAGGTGTTGTGTCAGGCAAACCAAATAGCAGTGAATTGTATGAAGTGATTACACGAAAAAAAATGCCACCTAAAAATTATCCAGCAATAAATGAAAGCCAATTACAATTGCTAAGTTCTTGGATTTCGCAAGGAGCGAAAGATAATAAGTGTATAAATACTGCGCCTTGTGATACTACTAATATCAACTATTCTACAACAATTGTTAATCTGATGAATAATAATTGTATCGGATGCCACAATAGTTCAAGTGCTTCAGGCGGAGTTAATTTAGCTACTTACAATGGAGTGGTTGCATCTGCTAATTCGAGCAAATTAATGAACACTATTAATTTCACAAGTGGATATAAACAAATGCCTCCATCAGGATTACAATTAAGTAGTTGTGATAGAGAAAAAATACAGCATTGGATTGATAATGGAGCAAAAAATAATTAGTTTTTTATGCAAATTTTATATGGTGTGCCAAGTGAAGGTATGGGGCATGCAACCAGAAGTAAAGTAATAATTAGTTGGTTGTTGCTTGAAGGTTACGATGTACAAATAGTTACGAGTGGTCGTGCTTTTCAATTTCTAAATAGTGTTTTTCCAAACAGAGTTCATGAAATTGAAGGCTATCACTTAGCTTATAAAAATGCTGAAATTTCAATTTCGAAAACATTTTTTAATACCTTAAAAGATGCACCTAAAAAATTACAAACTAATTTTTTGCAGTATAAAAAACTTCATCATTTTTTGAAGCCTGATTTAGTAATTAGTGATTTTGAGTCATTCAGTCATTTTTATGCTAAAGCAAATAAAATTCCATTGTTGAGCATTGATAATATTCAAGTGTTGAATAGATGCAAACTTGAAATTGAAATACCCTCATCTGAAAAAAATAATTTTAATATTGGTAAAGCTATTACGAAAGCAAAAGTAGCAGGTGCTAATCATTATTTAATTAGCAGTTTTTTTGAAGCACCAATTATTAAAAGTAACACATCATTTGTTCCGCCAATTATTCGAAATGAAATTATTAAAATCAAACCTAATGTTGGGAATCATATTTTGGTTTATCAAACTTCTTCGTCTCAAAAAAATTTAGTTACTGAATTACTAAAATTACCAGCCGAAAAATTTTATGTTTTTGGATTTAATAAAGAAGAAAAAATTGGAAACGTTGAACTTAAAAAGTTTAGTGAAACTGAGTTTATTAATTTATTAGCCAATGCAAAAGCTGTAATTTGTAATGGCGGATATTCGTTTATAAGTGAAGCTGTTTATTTGCATAAACCCATTTGCAGCGTTCCCATTGCTAATCAAATTGAGCAATTTGTAAATGCATCGTACATTGATAAATATGGCTATGGAAGAAGGTTTGATGATTTTACTTCTGACAATATCAAATCGTTTTTATACGATATTGATGTATTTCGTCAAAATTTAAAGGACTATCATCAAGATGGAAATAATGAATTATTCAGTGCTATCAAACAATGGATAAATCAAAATTTACTTGTAGCCTAAGTTTTTCAAGTGTTGAACGTGTGAAGCAAATGAACCTGTAAATGTTGGATGATTTACATAAGGCAAATTAAACTCTTTGCAAGTTTGTTCTACAATTTTTGAAATCTTAGTGTAGTGTACATGGCATACTCTAGGGAAAAGATGGTGTTCAATTTGAAAATTTAATCCACCTACATACCAATTCAAAAATCTGTTGTTCGTAGCAAAATTAGCAGTAGTTCTTACTTGATGAATTGCCCATTCTTCTTCAATTAAATTTTCATCGTTAGGCGCAGGGAATTGCATTTCTTCAATGCTATGAGCTAATTGGAATATTAATGAAAGCGTATAGCCTAATGAAATATGAACTAATAAAAATCCTAGTAAAGCATTTGTCCAACCCACAAAATAAGCAGGTATAATTACTGAAATTGAAATGCTAATTGCCTTTGTTACCCAGAATACAATCTTTTCTGTAGTATCCATTTTAGGCATAATCGTTTTTACAACCTTACCTTTAAAATATTTTTCATAATCATTGTAAACCACCCAAATAATTGAACTTAACGAATACATTGGAATCCAATATAAGTACTGAAATTTATGAAACCATTTTAATTCTTGTTCAGGGCTAAATCTGAAAACAGGATGCTTTGCAATATCATCATCATAGCCTTCAATATTGGTATAAGTATGATGATTAATATTATGTTTTATTTTCCAGATAAACGCATTTCCACCTAGTACATTTAAAGTTAATCCTAATAAATAGTTTACATTTTTATTGTTTGAATATCCACCATGGTTAGCATCATGTTGTACTGAAAATCCAATACCAGCCATTATCATTCCTAAGAAAATACATAAACAAGCTGAAGCCCAAGTTGGCATCTTAAACCAAACTATTAATCCGTAAACAATAACTGCACTTGTTAAAAGTGTTATTGTTTTTAATATCATTTCAGTATTTGCTTTATCGCTGATATTGTTTTTTGTGAAATATTCATCAACCCTGCTTTTAAGTGTTGAATAGAAAGTTGTATAGGGCTTTTTGAAACTTAACTTATGTTCAATTGATTTTGTTGACATCTGCACTTATTATTACTTATTAATGTTGGCAAAGTTAATTTAAAATACCCAAACTTTTTAATCTGTGGATTAATTCAATGAAAACTCAACTGGTAATGTAAACAAAACGGGTACGTTTTTATTGCCTTGAATTGCTGGTTTCCATTTAGGCATATTGTTTATGGCTTCAACAGCAATTTCATCTAAACCATAACCAATGCTTCTGATAACTTTGCAGTTAACAATATTTCCTGTTTCATCAATTACAAAGCGCAACACAACTTTTCCCTCGACTTCATTTATCTTTGCCATGCTTGTAAAATGAATATGTGCTCCTAAAAACTCATACATTGCTTCTTCGCCACCAGGAAATTCAGCCATCTTTTCAACTAAATTATTATCAAATATTTTATTTTCAGATTCATGCGGTTGAATCGCTATTCCTGTTCCAGTTGAAGCTGGTAATGGATTAGGTACACTTGGACCTGGTGTGCCTTTAGGGTCGCCTGGTGTGTTAGGGGTATTTGGGTTTGGCAAAACTTCAGGTGGTGTTGGCGTATTTGAAATTACTGTTGGAATTACTCTTCCAATGGGTGGAGTGGTTTCTACATGATGTGTTTGCGGTTTTGGTAATTCAAGCTTAGGCTCAATATTTACATCAGTAATTTTGACTGTATCAATGATTGGACTTGCATCTACTACAACTTCTTTTTTGAACCTGATAAATGACATAGCACCCAATGAAACAATACAGAATAGAACAATTAGGAATGATTTTTTAATATGGTTTTCATATTCATTTCTTAAATAAAATGCGCCATACTTTTGATTACGATTTTCGAACACTACTTGGTTCAAACTTTTTGATAAAATGATTTCGGTAAGCATAACTAAAGTTGTTTTAATTGGTTAATGCTTTACAGATGGTTAACATTTTACTATTCCATAAAAAAATTATTTAATTTTTCTTTCAGGGTTTTCTGCTAAAAATGAAGCCCAATTGTTTTTAGCTTTTTTTGTTTTTGGTGTAATCATATTTCCACCTTGTAAAACATGACAAATGGCTGTTGCTAATGCATCTGTTTCATCAAAATAGGCAGGTGCTTCATCTAAATTTAACATTCGGCAAACCATAGCACTTACTTGTTGTTTGCTTGAATTTCCATTGCCTGTAATGGCTTGTTTTATTTTCTTAGGTGAATATTCAAAAATTGGTAAATTGCAATGTACTGCGGCAGCAATAGCAACACCTTGAGCCCTGCCTAACTTTAACATACTTTGTACATTTTTGCCAAAAAAAGGTGCTTCAATAGCTAATGCAATGGGTTTGTTTTGATGAATTAATTTAATCACTGATTCATGAATTACTTTTAATTTTTCATAAGGGTCAACTGATGATTTCCAATACAATATTCCAGCATCAATCATTTCAAGTTTGTTGCCATTTGATTTCACAGCACCATAACCTAAAATATTTGTACCGGGGTCAATCCCTAAAATAATTTCACTCATGCCCACAAAATAAAAATGATTATTGAATTTTGATATATACCATTTGAATTAACAAATCTTGCAAACTATTTATTTTATTTGAGCAATGAAGCTGAAACAAAAAATTTATCTTGTATTTATTAAGATGGCAAAAAGTAAAGTTCAGTTGCTTGAAAATCGTTTGAATGATTTAAAAGAAAGTGGGGCTAATGAAACAAAAAGTACGGCTGGCGATAAACACGAAACTGCTTTAGCGATGGTGCAAATTGAACAAGCAAATATTCGTGAACAGTTCAATGAGGCTTTGAAACAATTAAATTTACTTGAAAAAATCAATATTGAAATTCAATCTGACAAAATAATAAATGGCAGCTTGGTGAAAACCAATAAAGGATATTTTTTCATCAGTATTGCATTGGGGAAAGCAATTGTTGAAGAAAATTTGGTGATGGCTTTATCATCAAATTCACCTTTAGGAATGAAATTGATAGGTTTGAAAATTGGGGAACAAGTAGAAGTTAATGGCAATAAATATTTGATAGAAGCGATGGAGTAAAATTTGCCGAATCGGATTTTCGTTCCTATTCTAATGAAATTCGGATTTATATTCCGCTTCACAAAAGCTATGGCATGCACATAAAATGGTTCGTAGAGAAACGAAACTCGGTATAGATAAGCGTTGTCAGGAGATGTACGCTTGTTATATACAGTAGGGGTCGGTGGTAATAAGAAATTTCATAGATGTTTGAATTGAGCATAAAGCAGTCAGAGACTGCAATCAGCATTAGCGTAGTCTGGAGACATACGCTTATCGAATACAAACTACGTTGGTCGGGAACAGCCTTACAATTCTAATTGCAAACTCAAAACTTTTTACTTTTATTACATTTTCTTTCATCATCAATTATAAATCATCAATTATTATTTATTTAAACAGTTTTATATACTCATCAAATATGTAGGTTCTGTTACGTTGAAATCCTGTGATTTCTTTTACAATTTCTAAACGCACCAAATCTTCTATTAAACTATAAGCTGTAGCATTTTTACTACCAATAATTTTTTGTACCACTTGTGCATTAAGTACTGGTTTTTGATACAAATAATTCATTACCAATTGCGCTTTCTCATTTCGTTTGCCTAATGTTTTTAATTTTTCATTTACTTGTTTTTCTAATTGCATGATAGCATCAAATGTGCTAATGCTTTTATTGGCTGTTTCTATTATACCTGTTAAAAAAAACTTGAACCAATGCAATAGGTCATTTTTTTCTCTTACTCTTGTAAGGTTATCATAATAATGAGTTCGGTTTTTTTCTAAAAAATCAGATAAGTATAGTATTGGTTTTTTTAAAATGCCTTTATCTACCAAATACAAGGTAATCATTAATCTACCTATTCTACCATTGCCATCTAAAAACGGATGTATGGTTTCAAATTGATAATGAATTAGTGCAATTTTTAGTAAGTCGGGTAAAATATTATTTTCTTCGTGTGCTAACTTTTCTATGTCTGCCATTAGCTCTTGTATGCTATCGTGTATGGGTGGTACAAATGTGGCAGTGTTTATATTGGGTCCACCTATCCAATTTTGACTGGTACGAAACTCTCCTGGCATTTTATGTTCGCCTCTTACACTTTGCAATA
>JBDKJJ010000115.1:0-5151 GCA_039796635.1 Bacteroidota bacterium | reverse complement strand
TCACAAAAAATATTTCCTGCATTAATTGAAAATTCTTCTGCCAATATTTTAGAATTAGCAAAGCAATTAAATGTATTACAAGAAAGCGATGCTTCAGCTATTGAAGAATTAGTGAAACAAGCCATTGCCAAATTCCCTGAAAAAGTAACAGAATACAAAAATGGTAAAACCAGTTTGCAAGGCTTGTTTGTAGGTGAAGTAATGAAATTAAGCAAAGGTAAAGCCGAGCCCAAAACAGTGAATCAGTTAGTAAATCAATATTTGAATAATTAATGAAAAAAATAATTCTTTTAGTCGGAATAGCCATTTCAGCTATAGCTTGCAAAAACATCAATAAAAATGTGTTTGAAATTGATGGTGAAATTAAAAATTATAATTCCCAAAAAATTTATTTAGATGAGTTGTTGTTAAGCGGCAATGATATCACTATAGATACTACATTTACTGACAAAAACGGTGAATTTGAATTCAAAGGAAGTGTAAAACAAAAAGGTTTATATCGAATTCGAACTCAAAATAACAACAATTACTTTATCATTTTGGATAACATTAATATATCGCTTATTGCGGATATAAAAAATCCTTTTGATTACTCAGTTTCAGGTTCAAATGAAACAAATATTTTAGTTCATTTAATTCATAAAATTGTAGCCAACAATCAAGAAATTGACTCTATTCAAAAACAATATTTATCACTTCAACAGCAAGGTACAAATGATTCCATACTCAATGCTTATCAAATTAACTCAAATGAAAAAGCGAATCAATTCATTAATGATGTGCGTAATTTTATTGATTCAACTCATAGCGACCTAAGCGCCATTTTTGCTGCTACCCTTTTAAATCCTGAAAAAGATTTACCATTAATAAAAAAACTTACAGCTCGAATTCAAAAAAATTTACCTGACTCAAAATTGGGAAAAGAGTTTATTGAGAAGTACAATAATATTGTTGAAGATATAATCGGCAAAGCTTTTATTGATATTGAATTACCAAATCAAAAAGACCAAATCATTAAATTATCAAAACAAAAAGGAAAATGGATTTTATTAGATTTTTGGGCAAGTTGGTGTAAACCCTGCCGAAATGAAAATCCGAATGTGGTGGCAGCTTGGCAAAAATTCAAATCAAAAAATTTTGTTGTATTCAGCGTTTCATTAGATGATAACAAAGGCAAATGGGTAGATGCCATTAAAGCTGATCATTTAGATTGGGCAACTCATGTAAGCGAATTAAAAGGTTGGAATAGCTCAGTTTGTAAAGATTATTACATCAATGAAATTCCTACAAACTATTTAATTAATCCTGAAGGAATAATTGTTGCTCGAAATTTAAGAGGCGAAGAATTAATGGAAAAATTAGAAGAAGAAATTAATAAGCCTATTGCAAAATCGAACAAGTAAATCAAACTTATTATTTGTTATACTTTTCTTCATAAAACAATCGATACTCTTCCACATTTCCACTTTTTTGAAGTTTTGCATAATTATCTAAACTAACTGCAATTATTTGATAATCATCAGGTGTTAGTGGTTTAAATAATGTATTCTTAGCATCAATTTCTTCAGTGAAATCAATTGCATCATCGGCGTTTTTAAAGGTTTTTATCACACACATTTCAGTGCTTGTATTCAGCAACTCTTGTTTTACTTCAATATTATCTAAACTATGATTTTGAGTATTGTAGTTTAAAATCTGCCCAACTACAGTTGTATTTTTCGGCGAAATTGTACTAAACACAATCAATACAATATGCTTTTTATTAGGCTCGTATATATAGCCTCCGTTGTTTGCATTTTCTTTAGTTGCTTCAGCTTTTTTGTTTGATGTATTCACATCAACCATTGAAGCCATTGAAACCGAACTATTCTTTTTATTTTCAATAGCATTTAAAATTTCTTGCGCTCTTGTTTTAACATCAGTGTTAGGATACTTTCCTACAATTTTTTGAAGTGATGCTGTGAAGTTCGATAAATCCTGAGTTTTTCCAACACTTAAAGCTTCTAACAAATCAAATTTTGATTTTAATTTATTATTCTTAAACAATGAATCAGTTGCTCGGCAATTCTCAATCACTGTTTGATAATCAGCATTTAAATAGCTTTGATATGTTTTTTCATAATAGGTATTAAGAGCAATTTCTGATTTCGTATTCTTCTTAGCATAATCAGGATCTTTGATAGCTTTGGCAAAAATTGATTTTGGAAAATTATTTAAAATTTTATTTTTATAATGCTCTGACTTAGCATAATCAGGCACTTTATCATAGAGTAAATACAAATTGTAATAGCACTCTTGCTCGTATTTATTCTTTGGGTATTTATCTAATAATTTTTCAAAAGTTTCAATACTTCTTTTATTATTGTTCAGTTTTGATTTATAAATATTCGCTAAATCGAAGTAAGCATTGATGATTTTTTTGTCTGATTCTTCCTTTCCTTCAGCAGTTGTTGGAATATCCGCCAAAGCTTTTTCTAATTCAGTAGTAGGTGCATTTTTATCTTTAGCTACTGTTTTCTTTTCGTCATTTTCATCTTCTTTATCCTTAGATGAATCATTGCTTCCAACATTCGATTGTTTATTATTTCGTCGCCAATTATCAGCTAAAGTTCTGTTGCCCCATTTTCTTACAAAGTCAGTATAACCGCTTGCTTTTAATGACGTATTATAAAAATACCAAACAGCAGCATCATCATTTTGTCCGTTCTGCTTATTATCAGCATTAGCTTGTTGCTTAATTGCTTTATCCAATGAATCATTTAATTCCTTTCGATGTTTTGCTTCTAACATTTTTGCTACTTTCTTTTCCAATGCTGCCGGATTCATTCTTGCTAATTTTTGCAAACTATCTTCTCGTTGAATAATTCTAATTTTGGCTACTACATTATCTAATATTTCTTTTCTTTCTTTAACGGGTAAATAATCAGGATGAGAAGTATTTAAGTAGTGTATGCTACTATCATATCTATTTCTTGCTAAAATATATTGGGTTTTATTGTAGTACACATCGGCAAATAATTCAAATGAAATTCCTTTTTGAGTAGTGTTAGTAGTACTATAAAATATTGAATTTTTCAAATAAACAATTGCCTGCTTTTCATTCTTACTTTTAATCTCAAGTTTAGCCAGCATATAATATACTTCATCCCAATAATCCTTGAACTTTTTATCGTTTAGCATCCCATTCAAAAAAGCCCTTACTTCGTTTGCTGGTGCATTATCCATTGTACCATATAGTTCAATAATTTTTTTCCGAGCATTATAATCCATCACAAAATCAGGCTTTTTAGTGAGTACTTCTTTGTAGGATTTAATTGCATTGTTTTTGGTTCCTAAAGCTTCCTTAACTTGTGCTGAAATGAATGTATATCGAGTGATTAATTTTTTATCAGTTGTAAGTTTAATAGCTTCGGTTAGTTGTGGAATGGCACGTTTATAATCTTTAGCTTTGATATACAAATAAGCATGAAGCACCTTCAAATCATTTTTTAAATTTTCAGGAAAACCTTTACGTGACTCAATTTCAGCCATTACAGCATCAGCCTCATTATACTTTTCCATTTGTATGTAAGTTTTCACTAACCATAATAATCCTTGGTTTGCAATAGGCTGATGATAGATTTTTTTTGTAGGTACAGGTACACCTTTAATAGTTTTTATTTTAAAATGGGTTTGAATATATTGAAACACTTCTAATGCATCTTTGTATTCACCTTTATAATACAAAGCCCTTCCCATCAAAAGGTAACAATCAGGCTTCCAAACTGAAGGTTGGTGTAATTGAATTGCATTTGATGTACGTTTAATTACATCATCCATATCAGGGCCAATTGAACCAGCATCAGCTTCATCAGGGTAAATAGATAATATTTTGGTATAATCATCTTGTTGAGAACTAAGAACTTTAGCTAATGCTGTATTCATTTTCAATCTTGCATTATAATAAAAATTATACCGTACAGTAACATTGTGATAAATTTGCTTTGGGCTAAATTTTTTACCTTTTTTGTTCACTTTGCCGCTACCATCATCTTTTCCAATGGTTTCATCCTCAAGTTTTGGTTTCGCTTTTTCAACTGTATTTGGTTTTGATGAAATAGGTTTACTAGGTATTTTTTTTGGTGTAATTTTAGATTCATTTTCCTGCTTATTTACATTTTGAACCTTCCCATTTTTAACAACTTGTGCATGTACATAATTTTGCTTTCCAAAAATAAATAAAAACAAAACTGTGATAATGCTTAGAAATATATTTTGTGTATTAATTTTCAAACTACCTTTGAATATTTAAAAGTGATAACTAATTTAGCTTAACGCTAATTAAAGCAAAAATATTTTATTTTTTTAAAATAAAATCAAATCTATATTAATTTGGAACAATTAAAAAATAAGCGAAATTTTTGGCAACAGCTCAAAAATAAATATAGGCTAGTAATAATGAATGATAAAACGTATCAAGAATTAGCTAGTTTAAGATTGAGTAGGCTAAATATTTTTATTGCATTAAGTACATTATCGGTTTCATTAATCATACTTACTGTAATGCTAATTATTGCAACTCCTCTAAAAGAATACATTCCTGGTTATGGTGATGTGAGCAGCCGTAATGAAATTATTCAATTGCGAATAAAAGCTGATTCATTAGAACAGCTTTCAGCAGCTACTGATTTATATCTTAAAAACATCAATAATATTATTGATGGAAATATGGATGGTACAAAATCAACACCGGCACCAAAAAATAATACAGAAAATTATTCGCAAATTGATATTAATTCAAAATCGGAAGAAGATGCTGAATTAAGAAAAAATGAAGAAAAGAAAGAACGATTTTTAATTAAAAATAAATCGAAAAATGATGGTTTAGGTGATTCAAAAACTACTTCAAAAATTGCTGATTTTTATTTCTTTAGTCCGTTAAAAGGTACAATTTCATCAGTGTTTAATACTGCGGCTAATCATTTCGGAATTGATATTACTTCAAACAAAGGTGAACCTGTAAAAGCCACACTAGATGGTGTTGTAATTTTTAGCGATTGGACTTTAGAAAATGGCTATACCTTATCTATTCAGCATGCTAATAATATTGTTTCAAGCTATAAACATTGTTCAGTTCTTTATAAAAAAGTAGGCAATTTTGTAAAAGCTGGT
>JBDKJJ010000114.1:0-3126 GCA_039796635.1 Bacteroidota bacterium | reverse complement strand
TCTATTTTTAATTGGCTTAGATATTTATCATTTTGTAGGTATAGATGATAACAAACATTTATTTTTCACCATGCAACCAGTTCAAACTCAAGAATTGGTAACAGTAGGCCCAGCTTGGTCTTTAGCACCTGAAATTTATTTTTATATGCTATCGCCTTGGTTAGTAAAATGCAAAAAATGGTTATTGGCAATTTTCATTTTAGCATCTTTAATGTTAAGAATTTTAGTGTATCAAAAATTAGGTTCGCCCATTCCTATTGAATCCATTTATAGATTTTTTCCTTTTGAAATTGCATTATTTTTAATGGGCGGTTTAGCTTATAAATTTTCATCCTCAATAAAAATTTCATCGCCAATTGGCTTAGTTACATTTTGCGCAATGCCCATCGCAGTATTAGGTGCTATTCCATTTCATCTTGATTATAAATCATGTTGGATATTATATGCTATTGTAATTTTTTGTCTTGTATTTTCAAATTTTGAATTGCCCAATCGTTTACTAAAATTGGATACATTATTGGGTCAATTTTCATTTCCCATTTACATTGCTCATTATGTAGTATTGAACATTGCACTTGCAATTTTTCACCAACATAATTTATTGTTGTGTTGCATAATGGTATTCACATTATGCATCCCATTATGGTTGTTGCAAAATTATTTAAACAAAAACAGAGAAGTATTTTGGCTAAAAATATTCAGTAAAAAAAATTAGAACAATAATCTATAAACCTGCTCTAATTTCGAACATGTGATTACTTCAATATTATATCTTGATGTATCTAATCCTTTTTTGTTGTAAGATGAAATTACAATTTTTTCAAAGCCTAATTTATCAGCTTCTGCAATACGTTGGTCAATTTTATTTACAGCTCGAATTTCGCCACTCAAGCCTACTTCACCCACAAAACAAATATTAGCAGCCAAAGGTTTGTCCTCATAACTACTTAATAAGGCACTGCAAATTGCTAAATCTAAAGCAGGGTCGTCAATCTTTAATCCGCCAGCTAAATTCACAAATACATCTTTAGTTCCGAAAGTAAAACCGCCACGTTTTTCTAAAACAGCCAACAGCATATTTAATCTTCGTAAATCAAAACCAGTTGCTGTTCGTTGCGGTGTGCTGAAATGTGTTTGTGTAACCAAAGCTTGTGTTTCAATCAACATTGGCCGCAAACCTTCCATTGTAGCAGCAATTGCAATTCCGCTTAATTGTTCTTCACGTTGTGTAATTAAAATTTCACTCGGGTTATTTACTTGACGTAATCCATTCGGCTGCATTTCATAAATGCCTAATTCACTTGTTGAACCAAATCTGTTTTTTAAAGTTCGTAAAATTCTATAAGTATAATGTTGGTCACCTTCAAATTGCAAAACAGTATCCACCATGTGTTCTAAAACTTTAGGGCCAGCAATGCTGCCATCTTTTGTAATATGCCCAATCAAAAAAACAGGCACATTGGTTTCTTTGGCAAATCGCTGCCATTCGCCCGTACATTCACGGATTTGAGAAACACTGCCTGGCGTTGATTCAATTAAATTGCTATGTAAAGTTTGAATAGAATCAATGATAATTACATCAGGTGAAATTTGTTCTAATGCTTTGAAAATATTTTGAGTGCAGGTTTCGGTCAACAAAAGCATTTCTTGTTTTGATGAAATTCTATCAGCTCTCATTTTAATTTGCTGTTCGCTTTCTTCACCGCTGATGTACAATACTTTTTTTTGATGCAGTTGTAATGCTAATTGCAAAAATAAAGTTGATTTGCCAATGCCTGGTTCGCCTGCAATTAAAACCAAAGAGCCTGGTACAATACCGCCCCCTAATACTCTGTTCAATTCAGCGTCAGGCGTTATTAATTTGAATTCTAAATTGGGAACAATTGCATTTAAAGCAACAGGTTTTGCAATAGCTGATGATTTTCTGTTATCACTTTTCCATTCATAAGGTTTTTGCTCTTTGCTGATTAATTCCTCTACAATAGTATTCCATTCACCACACGATGTACAACGCCCAACCCATTTTGAATAGTTGGTTCCACAACTCTGACAACTATATACTGTTTTTGTTTTGCTCATTGATTTTCAAAAATAATTATTTTCATTACAAAAAAAGGTTGCTTGAATTTTTGTCAAGCAACCTTTCAAAGTTAGAACTATAAATAGATTAATCAACTAATTCAATATCAAATTGAACTAAGTTCACAAACTCTTGAACTCTGTTTTCAATTTCTTCTTTTGAAATTTCACGAAGACGAGCAGCACCAAATTTTTCAACACAGAAACTTGCTAATGCCGAACCATAAATAATTCCACGTTTCATATTTTCAAACGAAATATCTTTTGTAGCAGCCAAATGACCAATGAATCCACCAGCAAAAGTATCACCAGCACCAGTTGGATCAAATACATCTTCCAAAGGCAATGCAGGTGCAAAGAATACTGAATCACCATGAAATAACAAAGCGCCATGTTCGCCTTTTTTAATTACCAAATATTTTGGTCCCATTTCAGTCATAATTTTTTTAGCAGCTTTTACCAAAGAATATTCATTAGTTAACTGACGAGCTTCTGAATCATTTACCATCAATACATCTACACGGCTAATTACTTTTTTCAAATCTTCCATTGCAATTTCCATCCAAAAATTCATAGTGTCCATCACAATTAATTTAGGACGATTTTTCATTCTATCCAACACTTGATTTTGAACCGCTGGTGTTAAATTACCTAACATCAAAAATTCAGTATCTTGATAATTTTCTGGAATAATCGGGTCAAAATCAGCTAATACATTTAATTGTGTATCTAATGTATCACGGCTATTCATATCCATGTGGTATTTACCGCTCCAGAAAAAAGATTTTTCACCTTTTTTAATTTGCACACCTTCTAATTGCACTCCACGAGCTGCTAAAGCATTCAATTCATCTTGCGGAAAATCTTCACCTACAACAGCTACTTGATTAATTTTATTTACAAAATTACTTGCACTCCAAGCAATGTAAGTGGCTGCGCCGCCAACTATTTTATCTGATTTGCCAAATGGTGTTTCGATTGCATCAAAAGCCATTGTACCAACTACTAATAAAGACATATTGTTTGTTTTTTGAATTTTAGGATGCA
>JBDKJJ010000113.1:0-10113 GCA_039796635.1 Bacteroidota bacterium | reverse complement strand
GCAATTTGTTGCTTAGCTAGTTCATTGTTGGAATAGGAATAAATTAAGATATTAGTATCTAAGAATACCTTATCGTTGATTGGCTTCATCTCTATTAAAATTTACTCCTTTTGTATCTAATGAAATAGCTGAAAACGATACATTTTTTTGTGAATTATTGTTTTCGCCCCATGCTTCTTTTGTAGTAAATGCAATTACTTCTAATTCTTTACCAACATAATCTATAGGTACTTGAAATAAAACAGTTTGCGATTGTGGTATTAATATAGTTCGTATCATAATTATATTTTTCAAACTTAATCAAAAATCTTTAAAACCAAAAATTATTTTAATATTCTTCCATTCCCCACCACTACTTTTCCATCTTCAATATCCTTTAAAATAACGCTCCCTGCGCCTATGATACAATTTTTACCGATGGTAATTCCTTGTTTTATTACTGAGTTTGCGCCTACAAAACTACCCTCTCCTACTTTTACATTACCGCATAATACTGAGCCTGGTGCTATATGAACAAAGTCGTCAATAATACATTCATGTTCAATAATTGCACCTGAATTAATGATAACTGCATTACCAATTTTCACACATGGATTGATGATACAATTTGCACCAATCATAGTTCCGTTGCCCATTTCAACATGTGAAGCAATTAATGATGAGGGGTGTATGGCATTACAAATTTCAAATTCATTTTGAATTGATTCATAAATTCGCTTTCGCACATTATTATCGCCAATAGCAATAAATATGGAATGTTTTTTAATAGCATTTTTAACTTCTTCATCAGTTTGCATGCCCATATATTTCAATCTAAATGGGTTTGCTTCCTTTTGTTTTCTTTCACAATATCCAACCACTTTTTCACCAGCCTTCAAAAGTATATCAGCCACCACATAAGCATGACCTGAATAACCAATTAATGTAATCTCGTTTTTCATAGTTTAAATAATTATCAAATCACCTTTTTTAAAATCTTTTATTGCATTTTTCCCAATTACGCTATCCCAACGCATGGCACTTAAACCTGTTCCAGGGCGCATTACAGTTAAATTTTGTTCTGTAAATGGTTCATCTTTTTTAATATCAGTTTTAGCTACTATGCTCTTTTTAGCAACCAATGCATTTCGCTTGGCTGAATCAGAAATTAATTTTTCACTACTGCCTAATGCAATTTCTATGGTTCTAATTTTTTCAACTAAGGTTTTTAATTCATTTGGTTCTAAAGAAGCTTTGTGGTCAGGCCCAGCCATATTTTTATCTAAAGTAAAATGTTTTTCAACCACTGAAGCACCTAACGCAACAGCTGCTACTGCTACTTCCCAACCAATGGTATGATCACTATAACCCACATTTGTTTTGAAATGTCGGGCAATTGTTTTCATAGCTTTTAAATTCACATCTTCCATTTGTGTTGGATACTCAGTATTGCAATGCAAAATGGTGATTTGATGAATAGCTACTCCATTTTTGTTTAACAACTTTACAGCAAATTCAATTTCAGCAATATCGCTCATTCCTGTTGATAAAAAGTAGTGTTTGAATTTACCAGCAATATGCCTTAAATAAGGTACATTATTTATTTCACCAGATGGTATTTTTACTTTTTCTAATTGCATGCGCTGCAATAAATCAATGCTTGGCAAATCAAACGGAGTTGATAGAAATTGAATATTGTGCTTTTCACAATGTGTTTGTAATTCATAATGTGCTGCCTCACTTAATTCCAACTTCTTCACCATATCAAATTGCGACTCAGTATTACCTGTTGTGCTTTTTTGATAATCAGCTTTTGGTGCGTCTTTGCTAATTACTTCTTCGGTGATAAAAGTTTGAAATTTCACCATATCAGCACCAGCCAATGCGGCTTCTTCTATCAGCTTTTTTGCCAACTGAATATCTCCATTATGATTCACCCCTGCTTCAGCAATGATGATTGTTTTGTTATTGTTCATTTAGTTTTAATTAGGTAGTTTATTTTTTGATAACCTTAATTCACGTTTGATAAAATTTTCTAATTGTTTTTTACTTGGTAAAGCCACGGCATATTTTGATACAAACATTTTATCACTAATTCCAGCACTTGCATACTCAACTAATGCTTTATTTTTATCAGTTACCAATAAAATACCTATTGGTGGATTATCATTTTTCCCTCTTATATTTTTATCAAAATAGTTTAAGTATGCTTTAAGTTGTGAGGCGTACGAAGTGCTAAATTTATCAACTTTTAATTCAATTAAAACATGACAATGTAATAAGCGATGATAAAAAACCATATCAATAAAAAAATATTCATCGCCAATTAAAATTCGTTTTTGTTTTGCTTCAAAACAAAAACCATTTCCTAATTCTAAAATAAATTTTTCAAGATGATTTAACAAAGCTCCTTCAAGGTCTTTTTCATCCATTGTTTCAGGCAATTGTGCATCTAAAAAATTAAAGAAATAAAAATCTTTAACGGCATCAATGGCTTGCGTTGGTTTTATTTTTTGTTCAATTTGCTGTAATGATAGTTTTTTATTTTTTGACAATCCAGTTCTTTCGTATGCTAACGATGCGATAGCATGGCGCAATTCTCTTACCGAAGGTGTGGTTCTCAGAATAAGCATTTCGTAATATAAACGCTTGTTGGTTTCTTCAATTTTTATTAATTCAGCAAAATGTGAAAATGAAGTTTGTGAAAATAATTGCGTTAAATGCTCTGTTTTTTCTTTTTTCGAAATCGTGCTAATACCTTTAATCACAAGGCTTTCAGAGGATTTGAATTCTTGGGACACTGTCCCAAGAATTTGTAATTCAGTGTTTTCAAGCATCAATTTTTGGGACACTGTCCCAAGAATTGATGGATATGTTAAATAAAATTTACGATACCTTGAAAGCTCTGCTGCTGTTACACTTTTAACTTTTAATTTGGTTAATTTTATTTCTAATTTTTCTAATAATTTATCACCATAAACAGCTTTATCATCTCCATTTTGTTCAAAATTCACAATGTAATAACCAAACAACCAATTACGAAAAGTAATGTGTGTATTTACTGCATTTACAGCTGATTTCTGTAATGCATCATGCGTTTTTTGAAACGTATTTATCAGTAATTTAAAATTCATTTTATATCAAATACAATAGTTGATTTTGATTGTAGAAATCGAAAAACAAAAAAAGCCTCGATAAAATTTATCGAGGCTTTAAGCAAATTTATTTATTCATAATGGCATCGCTTACCCCCGTCATGCTGTATCCTCCATCGTGATAAAGATTTTGCATCGTTACCATTTTTGTATAATCACTAAATAATGAAACGCAATATTTAGCACAATCTTCAGCACTTGCATTTCCTAATGGACTCATTTTATCAGCAAAGTCAAAGAAGGTATCAAATCCTGTAATTCCACTTCCTGCTGTTGTAACAGTTGGTGATTGAGAAACGGAATTTACACGAACTTTATTTTTAACACCATAATGATAACCAAAGCTGCGTACAATACTTTCTAATAATGCTTTTGCATCAGCCATATCGCTATAAAATGAGTAAGCTTTTTGTGCAGCAATATAACTTAATGCTACAACGCTTCCTCCATCAGCAATGGCATCCATTTTATAAGCAACACTCAACATTTTATGTAATGAAATTGCAGATACATCTAATGTTTTATTCATAAAATCATAGCTTAAATCAGTATAAGGTTTTCCTTTTCTGATATTCGGACTCATGCCAATACTATGTAACACAAAATCAATTTTACCGCCCATTTTTTCTTGAGCTGCTGTAAATAATTTTTCTAAATCCTCAACTGAAGTTGCATCTGCGCCAATCACTTCGGTATTACATTTTTCAGCTAATTTGTTTATTTCGCCCATGCGCAAAGCAATTGGAGCATTAGATAAAACTATCTGAGCGCCATTAGCCACTGCCATTTCAGCTACTTTCCAAGCAATACTTTTTTCATCTAAAGCACCTGTAATAATTCCACGTTTACCTTTTAAAAGATTATTCATATAATTTTGGTTTTAAAAATTGAAGATGCAAATTTAATCGCTATATCAAAAATATTATAGCTTTTTTTGCAAAGTGAAATTACTACAACACATTTTATTATTCAGTAAAAAATATACTTTCCTAACTTTTCTGTTAGTCTATTTTATGCTTTGTATTTTGGTTTATCCCATGCAAAAATATTTTATTGATGCTGATGGAATAAGCTATATCAGTATTGCATTAAAATATAATAATGGGAACTTTAAAGATGGAATTAATGGATTTTGGAGTCCCATGATTTCATGGATTATCGCTTTAATTTTATTTGTAATCCCTAACAAGGTATTAGCAGCAAAGGTGGCAGGAATATTAATTGGCAGTGGAGTTTTATATTCTATTAATTTATTCAGTAGGCTTTTTTCGTTCTCCAAAAAATTAGAACTGCTATTGTTTTTTATAGCAGTACCATTAATGGTTTGTTATTCCTATTATGAAGTTCCAGTTGATTTTACTTTGATTTTAGTTTTACTTCCTTACTTATATATTGTATTTCATCCTTTGTTTTTCAATCATATTAAGTATCCTATAATTGCTGGTATTTTAGGTTGTTTGAGCTATTACGCTAAGCAATATGCATTTCCATTTTTCATTTTACATTTTTTTGTTTTAGTTATATTTCGATTGATTTCGGAAAAACAATTAAAATCAAAATTTCATTTTTTAATTATTGGTTATGTAGCTTTTTTAATAACCGCAGCACCTTGGATTTTTTTAATTTCAAATAAATATCAAACAGGAATTATTTACGGAACTACAGGTAAAATTAATTTTTCACAAGCATTGAATAATGAGGTTAGAAATATTAATGACAAACAAGGCTATTTCTTAAAGAATCCCAACCCCACTGCCATTGATTACACCGAAGATGTTTTTTTTATTCAAGGGAATTATGTGGGAATGTTTGATTCAAAACAAACAATTAAAAGTGAAATTCAACTAATTAAAAAATCTACATCTGATTTTTTCCATCAAATAATTGAAATGAATTTGCTGATTCCGTTTTTTGTTTTGCTTACCATATTTCTTTTTTTTCAAAATAAATTATTTGATAAGCAACTAAAAAAAATAATTTCATTTTGCATAATCACCATCATCATTTATCCTTCAGGTTATTTATTAATTCACTCTGAGCCTCGTTTTTTTTGGATAATAAATGTATTGATACTTTTTGTAGGGATAAAAATCTTTGAATTAATTTTAATTCAACATCAACTAACCAATATATCAAAAAGAATATTTGCTTCAATAATCATTATTTTATTTTTAGCTAATCCGATTTTGATTTTCATAAGTGAATGTTATAGATTGCAATACATCACTCAAGTAGTCGAAAAACTAAAAAATGAATATCATATTTCAGGAAATATATATGCCGAAGGCGGTGATTATCCTGATACACAGCATATTGGATTATTATTAGATGCTCATACATTTATTGTAAATCCTAAATATTATTTCACAAAAAATGATTTGCAACAAGAGTTAATTAAGAATCATGTAAACTATTATTTTTATTGGCATTGGAATAAAAATCAAGCCGATTCAATATGCAGCTTTTATAACTACAAAGAAATCACTCATGGCAAAATTTATGGATTACAAATTTTCAAAATTCAAGAAAATGAAAAATAAAAACTTATACCTTTTAGTTTTTTTGCAATTAATTGCTTTTGTATCAAAAGCTGCTACCAATCAGCGCAGCGATACTATCGACATCAAAAAATACCAAATCAATTTAAATATTACTGATTACGCCAATCAACAAATTAGCGGTAATACTTCCGTTGATTTTACAACCAAAATCAACAATCAAAATTCAATTGTTTTAGATTTATTAATGATGACTATTGATTCAGTAAAATTCAACAACAACCTTACAACTTACAATTACGTATCGCCTTATTTATCAATAAATTTCAGCACTTCATTACCACAAAATACAAATGCCAATGTAACCGTATTTTATCATGGTCATCCACAAACTGATGCAACTTGGGGTGGCTTTTCATTCAATGGTGTTTATGCTTACAATATGGGAGTTGGCTTTAGTACGCAGCCTCATCCATTTGGCAGAAGCTGGTTTCCTTGTTTCGATAATTTTATTGAACATTCCTTATTTGAATTTTCCATCACCACTCCAAAACATTACAAAGCTGCTTGTAACGGACTTTTGCAAAGTCATTTAATAAATTTAGATAGTACTGAAGTTTGGAATTGGAAATTGAATCAAGAAATAGTTTCGTATTTAGCTGGAGTTGCAGTAGCTCCTTATGCTACAGTTCATCAAACTTTAGTAGGAATAAATTCTAATATTATTCCGTTAGAATTAACAGCCCTACCTGCTGATACTCAAGCTGTAAAATTATTTATGAATAAATTACAACCAGCATTAACCACTTTTGAAAACTCATTTCATCCTTATGTATGGGATAAAGTTGGTTATGTAATTGTTCCATTTGGAAGTGGTGCGATGGAGCATGCTTCTAACATTGCTTATGGTCGTCCGTTTATTAATGCAGCTTATGAATCTATTTATCCTCATGAACTTTCGCATCATTGGTTTGGTGATTTAATAACTTGTGATAACGCAGGTGATATGTGGTTAAACGAAGGTTGGGCTGTTTACTGTGAAAAATTATTTTATGAAAATGTTTATTCAAGAAGCAGATATATTGATGAAGTAAAAGCCAATCATTTAGAAGTTTTATCAAATACGCATTTACGAGATAGTGCATATTTAGCTGTGGCGAATGTACCTGATAACAGAACTTACGGCTCAACAGTATATGATAAAGGCGCAGATATGATACATACATTGAGAACTTACATGGGTGAATCGAAGTTTTTGCCAACCCTTCAACAATATTTTTTCAATCATAAATTTAAAAATAGTCATACCACTCAATTTAGGGATTCATTAATAAAATATAGTGGTATCAATTTAACTGATTATTTTAATGATTGGATTTTGCAACCTGGTTTCCCTCATTTTTCAATTGCTTCTTGGCAAGCCGATGGCTTGAATAATACACATATTAGATTAACTATTTTACAACGTCAGAGCCATGCAAAACATGCTTATCATGATGTTCCAGTTAGTATTACATTTTTCAACAACCAATTTCAAAAAGAAACTTATTTCCTTAATGTAGGCATTGATGGATGCAATGAATTTGAATTTAATTTATCATTAGCAAATCCTATTTGTGCCATTTTTGATTATGAAGAAAAGTTAAGTGATGCCATAACAAATGATGGATTCATCATAAAAACCGCAGGAAATAAAATTTTTGTAAATGGCAAGGCGACTTTAAATACTGTATCCGTTTCTGATTCAGCATTTGTAAATATTGAACATAACTGGATTAGGCCTGAAGGTTTTAAAACACTTCATCAAGGCATTCATTTGGCTGATAGATTTTGGACAGTAAATGGAATTTGGAAATCGGATTTTGATGCTAATTTATTTTTCAATTACGATGGCTCTACTGTTTCAAACTTAGCTTATGATAAAGCTTTTTTTGGTAACCAAATTGAAGATAGTTTAATATTGTTTTATAGAAAAGATGCAACCTATGATTGGCAAATTGATAATGATGCATCAATAAATATACAAGGAAGTTCAACTAATAAAAAAGGCATCATTACTACTAAGTTAAAGCATGGTGAATATTCATTAGGAATGTATAATTATAATTGGATAGATACATCTGCAATAAAATTCAATAACACCAATTGCTATCTTACTTCATATCAAAGTATTGTAAAAGATGATAATAAACACATTATTTATCCAAATCCAGCAAATGAAAAAATTTCTATTCAACAATCTTCAATTTCAAACAATGATATATTAATTGAAATCTATGATTTTTTCGGAAAAATGATACAAAGAGAAAAACGCACAAGCACATCAAATATTATTGATATTGCACTTAATGAAAATTTCAAAAATGGAATTTATATCATCCATTTAATTTCATCTAATTCATTTCAAACTGCAAAATTTGAAATCATCAGATAATTATAAATGACATATAGTTGATTTGCCATTATATACTTTACTTAACCCTTCACATTGTTTTTTGGCGTCATCAGTTTTCCCATAAATTGTTGTTAAAGTTGTTGTAGAAACTCCTAATGAATCAGTAGTTGTGCAATTACAAATATGATTTTTCTTTTGACAAGCGAACAATATAGTTCCAAACGTAATAATTGTAATAAAAAAAATGATGTTTGCTTTCATGTTGTGTATTTATTTAAATTAAATAATAAAGAAAATAAACAATTTCAATGAGTAAAAACATATCCATAAAAGTTAGTAAACAACATTGTGTTTATAATTAACCTTAAAATCAATATTGTATAATTAATCTTTTTACGTTACGTTTGCGCACTTAAATTTCCAAAAACATAATTTGAAACTTTCCAATTATACCAAATCAATTGCCATTTTAGTAGGATTACTATCAATGGCATCTAATGCATCAGCCACTGAAATGGCTGATACTATGCGCTCTGACGGAAAAATATGGGTAGTGGTAGCTGTAATTACTACAATTTTAACGGGCTTAATAATCTACATAATCACTGTAGATAGAAAAATCTCATCAATCGAAAAAAAATTAGATTCATCAAAAAAACAATAATTCTTTTTTAATCATGGCTAAAAAACAATCAAATACTCATGCAGAGTACAGTTTTTTTCAAAGCGTTGAACGTTCATTTGATAAAGCTGCAAAATTCACTAAATACGAACCAGGTTTATTAGAACAAATTAAAGCATGTAACAGCGTTTATCAAATGCGCTTCCCTGTTAAAATTAAAGGCGAAGTAAAAGTAATTGAAGCTTATCGTGTACAACATAGTCATCATAAATTACCTTGTAAAGGTGGTATCCGTTATAGCCTTGGTGTAAATCAAGATGAAGTAATGGCTTTAGCTTCTTTAATGACTTACAAATGTGCAACTGTAAATGTTCCGTTTGGTGGTGGTAAAGGCGGTATTAAAATTAATCCTAAAGATTATACTGTTGAAGAATTAGAAAGAATCACTCGTAGATATGCGGCTGAATTAATTAAGAAAAACTTTATTGGGCCTGGCATTGATGTTCCTGCTCCTGATTATGGTAGTGGTGAACGTGAAATGGGTTGGATTTTAGATACCTACACTTCAATGAAACCAGGTGAAATAGATGCTGCTGGTTGTATCACTGGTAAACCAATTGCTCAAGGTGGTGTTCGAGGTAGAAAAGAAGCTACAGGCTTAGGAGTGTTTTATGGTATTCGTGAAATGTGCAACCAAGCTGACGAAATGAAAAAATTAGGTATGTCGGTGGGTATCGAAGGCAAACGTGTTGCTGTACAAGGTTTAGGTAATGTGGGTTATCATGCTGCTTATTTCTTCCAAAAACATGGTGCTATTATCGTGGCATTAAGCGAAATGGAAGGAACAGTTTACAATCCAAAAGGATTAGATGTAGATGCAGTATTCAAATGCAAACAAGAAACAGGTTCTATTTTAAACTATAAAGGCGCTAGCAAAACTTCAAAAAAAGCAAGTGATGTATTAGAAGCTGATTGCGATATTTTAATTCCAGCTGCTTTAGAAAATGTAATTGATGGCACAAATGCTCCAAAAATTAAAGCTAAAATAGTTGGTGAAGCGGCTAATGGACCATTAACTCCAGATGCTGATGCTATCTTAATTAAGAAAGGAATTGTAGTAATGCCTGATATGTACTTAAATGCAGGTGGTGTTACCGTATCTTATTTTGAATGGTTGAAAAACTTAAGCCACGTTCGTTATGGACGTATGGAAAAACGTTTTCAAGAAAATTCAAACGCTAATATGATTTCGGCTGTTGAAGGATTAACAGGCAAGAAAGTAAGTGCTTCTGAAAGAAGTATTTTAGCACATGGTCCTGATGAAGTTGATTTAGTATATAGTGGCTTAGAAGATACCATGATTGGTTCATACCACGAGATTCGTGAAATATACAAGGCCAACAAAAAAATAGATGATTTAAGAACTGCAGCTTTTGTAAATGCCATCAACAAAATTGGTGATAG
>JBDKJJ010000112.1:0-5757 GCA_039796635.1 Bacteroidota bacterium | reverse complement strand
CCGTTATCCAACCGATGCAAAACTTTTTCCATCCAGCCTGTTCCTTCACGACATGGGCTGCACTGGCCACAACTTTCATGGCGATAAAAACGAGTGAAGTTATACGTATTTTCAACAATGCACTGGTCTTCATCATACACAATAAATCCACCGCTACCAATCATTGAGCCTGTTGGGAAACCGCCATCACTCATAGATTCGTAACTCATCAAACGGGTTTCGCCTTTAGCAGTTTTAAATAATAAATCATGAGGAAGGATAGGAACTGAAGAACCACCCGGCACACAAGCTTTCAACTTCTTGCCGTTTTTCATTCCGCCTAAATATTCATCACTCATAATAAATTCTTCCACCGTTATTCCCAATTCAATTTCATAAACGCCGGGCTTGTTCACATTGCCCGAAGCAGAAATCAATTTTGTTCCGGTACTTTTTTCAGTTCCGATTTTTGCATATTCAGCGCCGCCTAAATTAATAATCGGCACAACTGTAGTCAATGATTCCACATTGTTCACTACTGTCGGGCAGCCATACAAACCTTTAACAGCTGGGAATGGTGGCTTCATTCGTGGGTTTCCACGTTTGCCTTCCAACGATTCCAACAAGGCAGTTTCCTCACCACATATATAAGCACCAGCACCACGATGTACATAAATTTCCAAATCGAAACCTTTGCCTAAAATATTTTTACCGATAAAACCATTTGTTTTAGCTTCGGCAATAGTTCGTTCTAAAATTTTCGCAATCCAAGCATACTCACCACGAATGTAGATGTAGCAAGTATTTGCACCCAATGCATACGATGAAATAATCAATCCTTCGATGAAAATATGTGGCACTTTTTCCATGATGAATCTATCTTTGAAAGTACCAGGTTCACTTTCATCAGCATTGCAAACTAAGTAACGAGGCACACCTTCAGGCTTTGCCAAGAAACTCCATTTCATACCCATCGGGAAACCTGCACCACCACGACCTTTCAATCCTGATTTTTTTACTTCCTCGGTTACTTCATCAGGAGTCATTGTTTTCAATGCCTTTTCAGCCGCCTGATAGCCACCTTCCTTTCGATAGACTTCAAAAGTTTCGATGCCCGGAATATGGGCTTGGTGTATTAATATTTTTTTGCTCATTTATTTTTCTAACAAATATTTTAAGTGTGAATAAAACGGCGTTGCCACCATTTCAGCAATTTCAGATTTCTCCATTCCAATTTTATCAATCATATCTACAACTACTTCTTTTAAGTTTGGTAAATGATTTTTGATGACAGAATAAATAACTTTATAATCAACACCGGCGTAATCATGTGCTAATAAGTTTCGTAATCCGGCTATTGCTTTCCAATTTATTTCAGGATAATTTTCTTTCAATGCGTTTTCAATTTTGTTCGACTCTTCGCCAACTGCCATAATCATAGTGTAACAAGCATTGAAAACAAGCTGATTATTTTTTTCAAAAAAATCTTCCTCTGTTTTACATTCGGCAGAATAGATGAATGATTTTTCAATGCATTCTAAAATTGTAAAAACATAAACCAGATTTTTTCTGCTATACATAAATAAAATTTGGTTCAGCATCCTTTTTAATAAAAGGATTCATGTTTTTAATATTTACTAAATCTACTTTTTTGCTAAATGTTTTTTCAAAGAAATCATTCATTGAAAAAAGCTTAGAATAAGTCATTCCCACTCCATCTTCTAACTCAAATACAAAATCAATATCACTTTCTTCCGTTTGTAAATCTTTTGCATAACTACCAAACAAACCTATCCTTTTCAAACCAAACTCATCGTGAAGTTTTTGTTTGTTGGCTGTTAATGTTTGTATGATTTCTGTTTTGGTCATTTCTAATTTAGTAGATGCTTTATAAATTCAAATTGAGTTGGAAGCTCATCAATAATTATGTCCCACACCAATTCATAGTCAATTCCAAAATAATGATGAATTAATTTATCTCTTAACCCTGCCATTCCTTTCCAATCAATTTCGGGATGTTCGCTTCTGAAATCATTCGGAATTATTTTTGATGCCTCTCCAATTATTTCAAAACTTCTTACCACTGCACGTTTTAAAGTTCTATCATTCAAAAACTCATCATAATTCTTTGTTGCTGTTTCTTGAAGAATAAATTCCATTTCCTCACAAATGTGGCTCAATATTTCTTTAAGCGATGGTAACATTTATTAAGCTTGGATTTATTTGATTCAAAAAACTATTTGTAATTGATTCGGTTGTAACCAACTCAATTTTTCTTTTAAAAGTTAACTCTAAAAAATCGCTCAAGGCAATAAATGTTCTATATTTTTTTTTACCCTGACTAAATGAAATTAGAAAATCAATATCACTTTCTTCCGTTTGTAAATCTTTCGCATAGCTACCAAACAAACCTATCCTTTTCAAACCAAACTCATCATGAAGTTTTTGTTTGTTGGCTGTTAATGTTTGTATGATTTCTGTTTTGGTCAAAATTTTTCGTTTTTGATTATTGCTTCCAAATCCTTTTTTAATTGCAACATATCTTTATGAATTATTTCCCAAAAAATATTGTAATCAACTGTAAAATATTCGTGAACCAAAAAATTTCTAAATGCCACAATTCTTCTCCATTCAATGGATTCATATTTCATTCTTAATTCTTCAGATAAATTATTGCTTGCTTCACCAATAATTTCAAACTCTTTGTCTACAGCTAAACACAATACTTTATTCGCCAAAAATTCCTCTTTAGTAATCTTGCTAGTATGTTCTTCAATAAAAAGAACACATTCGTAGATATGATTGACCCTTTCTTTATCACCAATCTTACTTCGCATAAATTAGCTTTTTATCTTGATGAATATATGGTGCAATAAATTTCGATAAACCGCCAGCACTAACTAAATCTACTTTTATTCCAACCAATTTGTTTAAGTCATCAAACATGTTCAACCAATTTTCAAGAGACGCTCCACCATTTTCATAATCCAATTCCACCAAAATATCCAAATCACTTTTTTCATCGGCTTCATTTCGAGCATACGAACCAAACACATAAGCCTTTAACACAGGCTTTGTTTGAAAGTAATTGGAAATTTTATTAAAATCTATTTGTCGCATTTTTTAATTTAACTGTCCTGCTTTCTTTCTATATTCATCAATGATTGAATCAATTTTTTCAGGCGTAAGATGTTCACGAAAGTTTTCACCTAACTGCATCATAGGAGCATAACCGCAAGCACCTAAACATTCTACCCGTTTCCAACTGAATAATCCATCAGCAGTTACTTCACCTTCTTTTACACCTAATTTTTTTTCGGTGTATTTAATCACATCTTTCACTCCCTTAATATTGCACGGGCCTGTTTGACAAAATTCAAATACATATTTCCCAACAGGTTTCAAATTGTACATGCTGTAAAATGAAGCCACTTCATACACTTCAATTTTTGAAATCTTCAGCACATCAGCAACGGCATCCATAGCTTCAACCGTAAGCCAGCCGCCGTTTGCATCTTGTGCAATGTGCAATACAGGCAACAATGCAGATTTGCTTCTTCCTTCAGGATAACGAGCAATTATTTCGTTAGCTTTTTGTAAATCTTTTTCCGAGAATTTCATCTTTTATATTTTTCACACAAAGGCACAAAGGTGCAAAGTGTATTTCATTTTTAAATTAATTACGCATCCAATTCTCCTGCAATCACATTCATACTACTCATGGTCAAGATGGCGTCACTTAACAAACCATCTTTAATCATTTCAGGATAAGCTTGATAATAAATAAAACAAGGGCGACGGAAATGCAAGCGATATGGGCTTCTTCCGCCATCACTCACCAAATAAAATCCTAACTCACCATTACCACCTTCCACACTGTGATAAACTTCGCCAACCGGCAACTCATTTTCACCCATCACTATTTTGAAATGATAAATCAAAGCTTCCATGTTTTGATACACATCTTCTTTTTGTGGCAAATAATAATGTGGTACATCAGCATGAAAACCACCTTCTTTCGGCAATTTATCAATTGCTTGACGAATGATGCGTAATGACTGACGAATCTCTTCTTGTCGAACCAAAAACCTATCGTAAGTATCGCCTGTTGTTCCAACTGGAACATCAAATTCAAAATCCTGATAACTGCTATACGGCGATGTTACACGAACATCATAATCAACTCCTGCGGCACGAAGATTCGGACCAGAAAAACCATAATTCAACGCCCGTTCAGCACTGATAGGACCTGCACCTTTGCATCTGTCCATAAAAATACGGTTACGAGTTAACAGCGAATTAAACTCATTAAATTTCTTTGGAAAATCAGCCATAAATTTTTCAATCTTCTGCCAGCAAGCATCACTAAAATCCCTTTCCAATCCACCAATTCTGCCAATATTTGTAGTCAGACGACTGCCGCATATTTCTTCAAAAATTTCATAAATAAATTCACGTTCCTGAAACATGTAAGTGAAGCCTGTTAAAGCTCCAGTATCAACACCAATCACCGAATTACAAACCAGATGGTCGGCAATTCTCGACAATTCCATAATGATTACACGAAGATATTCCACACGTTTTGGTAATGTAATTCCTGCTAATTTTTCAACCGTCATGTGCCAACCCATGTTGTTGATGGGCGATGAGCAGTAATTTAATCTATCTGTAATTGGAGTGATTTGATAAAACGGACGACGTTCTGCTAACTTCTCAAATGCACGATGGATATAGCCTACAGTCTGCTCAGCACTTTTCACAATTTCACCATCAATTTCCAAAATGTTTTGGAAAATACCGTGAGTGGCAGGATGCGTAGGACCGAGGTTCAGCGTCTGCGTTCTTTCTTCTATTTCGTCAACTAAATGTATATGACTCATTTTTATTTTTTTCTTCTGTCAATTATTTTCTTCAATGCTTTAGCATCTGATAAATCTTTATCTCTTCCAACCGCAATTTTATTGTTGATGAGATGGTTAATGTGAATTACTTTCATTGTTACACCAGAATCTTCATATTTAAAAGCACTTTCAAATACTTCTTTAAAATTCACACCGGGTAACTCACAAAGTAAATCTATTCTCAGTGGCGGTCTGCCCATCTGAACGATTCCATTCACATCCATCAAATCTTCTTTTGTAAAACCAATGCCTCCAAATCCAAAATCTTTAATGGTTTTCAAAATTTTCAGAACATTATTTTCTTCTCTTTCATAATAAATATCCATGTCGCCGGTTGTTCTTGAATGACCATTTAGCACAACAGCTAAACCACCAACTAACACATACTTCACTTCATTTTTATTAAGTAATGAAATGAATTCTATAAAATTTTCATCAAAAAACATCTTCGCTCATTTCTGATTTCAAAATTTTTCTTCCAACAACTTCCATTTTAGTTGGAAATGTTCCTAACAATTTCGTCCAAATTATTCTTCGCAATCTGTCCCATTCAATCAACCGTTCATTCATAGTCTTATCTGCCCAAAATAAAATGTCGGCATCTTCTGCTTCGGCAAAAGAAATTTTTCTTCCAACAATTTCCATTTTGTTTTTCATTTTATTACAAAGGCACTATGTTACAAGTTTTATTTTATCAAGGTTTGCCAAACCTAAATTACATTTTTTGATTTACTACCGCTTCATTATTCTGCGTTCTACCAAAAAATCTATCTTCTTTATCTTTTCTAAAAGGGTCTTCCAATGGAAATTCTTTTCTCATTGGGAACACCGTCATTTCATCCATATTCAAAATGCGTTTTAAGTTTGGATGACCTTC
>JBDKJJ010000111.1:0-7204 GCA_039796635.1 Bacteroidota bacterium | reverse complement strand
TAATTTGTTTTTTATTTGGCATAAAATCAAATGTGATTTCCTTTTTCTTACCATGAAAATTGAAGTGATGTATTTCATCAACCGAAATTATTTCATCAGCATTTGAAATATAATAGGTAGGCAATTGCTCTTCGCATAATTCAACTAAATGCGATGTGTTGCTGCTGTTATATCCACCAACTACAATGGCAAAATCAGCATCATATTCCAACATACCTCTTACAGCAGTTTGATTATCATTAGTAGCATAACATAAAGTATCACGAGTATCTGCAAATCGTTCAGCTAAATTATCATTTGTAAGATTAAAATGTTTAATCATTACATTTTTCAAAAAATCAGAAATAGCCTGCGTATCAGATGCCAGCATAGTAGTTTGATTTACAACACCTATTTTTTGTATATCTTTAGTAATATCAAACCCATCGCTGAATTGCCCTTTAAATTCTGTATAAAATTCATTGGCATTTTTTTCACCGGTGATATATTTAGCCAATTCAATAGTTTGCTTCATGTCTTTTACCACTACTGATGGCGTATGAAATTTACTATGACTAAATGTGGCTCTTGTTTCTTCATGATTAGGTTTGCCATGAATAATGATAGAATAACCCTTTTCGCCAATTTGTTCGGCTTTGTTCCACACACGTTCTACAAATGGGCAAGTGCTATTGTATCTATGAGGCTCAATACCAGCTTTTTCTAATCGGTTTTCAATTTCTAATGTAGTACCAAATGCAGGAATGATAACAATATCATCAGCAGTTAAAGTTTCGATAGGAATAATTTCTTTGCCTGATGTGTCTTGCAAAAATGTAACACCTTTATTTAGCAAATCATTATTTACTTGTGGGTTGTGAATCATTTCGCTTAATAAATAAACTCTTTTATCAGGATTTTCGTCAACTGCTCTAAAACTAATTTCTATAGCATTTTCAACTCCATAACAAAATCCGAAATGACGAGCTAATAAAATTTTTACTGCACCAAAATCTAACTCAGTAGGTGAAAAATCTTTTTTTAATTTATCTTCTTGCTTACGTCTGTTTTTGATATTAGTAATTAACGAACTTCTATAAGTTATAGGAACATTAAATGACTTCATAAATTAAAATGATTTGTTTACTAAAAATTTTTCTACCTCTAATTGCTTTTTTCCTAAACTGAAATTTGTATTAATTACCATATCAGCTAACTCAACTAGTAGGTGCAATTGTTGATTCGGGGTAAGATTACTATTGTCAACTTCAATGGCATCATCAGCTTTACGCAAAGGGCTTTCAGCTCGTGTGCTGTCAATTCTATCACGTTCGGCTAAATTGGTAATCACTTCATTTAATGTTACGAATTCTTTCTTATTTAATAATTCATCATAACGGCGTTGTGCTCTAATAATTGGATGGGCTGTTAAAAATATTTTCAACTCTGCATCCTGAAAAACAGTTGTGCCAATATCTCTGCCATCCATTACTATTCCTTTTGTAGCTCCAATTTTACGTTGTTGAGCCACCATTGCTTGCCTCACAGGTTTTAAAGTACTTACAGGACTAACAAAATTACTAATTTCCATCGTCCTGATTTCTCTTTCAACATTCTTATTATTTAAAAATATTTCAGGCTTTGCTTCAGCATTCAATTCAAAATAAATGTGAATATTTTGTAAAGCTTCCATCACTGATTCATTATTTTCAATATCAATTTTATGCTGGATAAAATATAACGTGACGGCACGATACATAGCACCTGAATCAACATAAATATATTTTAATTCCTTAGCTAACTGACGTGCAACTGTACTTTTTCCGCAGGAAGAAAAACCATCAATAGCTATGATTATTTTTTTTGACATTCAACAAAGGTAAAAATGAATGATTAATTATCTTGCATCGATTTTAAAAAATGAAAATAGTTTTTACAGTAACCAATCAGCTAAATTTTGATCAGCGAATGATTCGTATTTGTACATCGTTACAAAATGCTGGTCATGATGTAAGCCTTATTGGTTGGCAATTAAAAAATGCTCCACCATTAGCAAAGCATATTTTTCATCAAAAAAGGTTGCCTTTGTTTTTTCAAAAAGGAAAATTAAGATATGCTGAAACCAATATTCGTTTGTTTTTCTTTTTACTATTTTTTAAATTCGATGTAATTGGCGCTATTGACTTAGATACAATTCTGCCTTGCTACTTTGTTAGTAAATTAAGGAACAAAAAAATAGTATATGATGCCCATGAATATTTTACTGAATTAGAAGAAATTGTCCGCCGACCATTAATTAAAAAAACATGGTTGGCTATTGAAAAATTATGTGTCCCGAAAATTAAAAATGGTTATACTATATCAAAATCGTATGCTGATTTATTTGAAAAAAACTATCAAGTAAAATATGAATTGATTAGAAATATTGCTTTGCTAAAACCAATTCCTGTAATTGAAAAGAAAGAAAGAATTGTTTTATATCAAGGTGCTGTGAATGAGGGTAGGGGCTTGTTTCAGTTAGCTGAGGCAATGAAAAATGTAAATGCTAAATTAATTGTATGCGGTAATGGTGATGTATATAATGATTTGGAAAAATACATTTCAGCAAATAATCTTACTTCAAAAATTGAGTTAAAAGGATTTGTTCATCCAACGGATTTACAAAAAATAACACCTACTGCAATGGTAGGGATTACACTTTTTGAAACCAATGGATTGAGTAATTATTATTCTTTAGCTAATCGTTTTTTTGATTATTTACATGGCGGCATACCGCAACTATGCAATCAATACCCAGAATATATTGCGATTAATAAAGAGTATGAAATAGCTAAATTGATTGATAATTTAAAACCTGAAACAATTGCAAATGCATTAAATGAAATATTGGATAATGCAAACTATTATCAAGCATTAGTCAGCAATTGTTTGATAGCTCGTGAAATTTATAATTGGCAAAATGAAGAAAAAAAGCTAGTTGCTTTTTATGAAAATTTACACTAAGTGTTTTAGTATTTTAATTTCAATTCAACTCTACGATTTTTTGCTTTATTAGCAGCACTTGTATTTTGTACTAAAGGAATTGTATCGCCATAGCCTACAGCATTTAAGCGATTAGCATCAATTCCATTTTTTATTAAATAAACTTTTACAGCATTAGCACGTTTGTCACTTAATTCTAAGTTTTTCATGGCATTACCGCTATTATCTGTATGTCCGCTAATTTCTAAATGATAATTAACATCAGCTTTTAATACCTCAGCAGCTTTATTTAATGAAGGGTATGATGATGCTAACAAAATATCACTACCTGATTGAAAGTTGATATTTTTAATTAATAAATCAAGTTTCTTTTGGTCTTCCACTTTAATTATTGGGCAACCATTATTTGAAGCTAAACCTTTAATGATTGGACATTTATCTAAATTATCAGGTATTCCATCAGCATCGGTATCAGGGCAACCATTAAATTCAGTCAAGCCTTTTAACTTAGGACATTTATCTTCAGCATCAACAATTCCATCACCATCTGCATCAGGAATTGGGCATCCTGAAAGTTCTATAATTCCTTTTACAGCTGGACATTTATCCAAATTATCTGCAATGCCGTCACCATCTGTATCAGGGCAGCCATTCATTTCATTTGTACCTTTTTGCGTAGGGCATTTATCTAAGTTATCTGCAATGCCATCAGCATCTGTATCAGGGCAACCTTTCATTTCAATTGTTCCTGCTATTGATGGGCATCTATCAAAATAATCAGGAACGCCATCATTATCAGCATCATTCGGGCATCCTGTAGCATTTACTTTTACAGCTATTGGCGTACCTGGGCATTTATCTTTAGTATCAATTATGCCATCACCATCTGAATCTCTTTTTGAATGAATATTAAAGCTATACACTAATCCAATTGTATGTAATGCATACCAATCACCACGAGTTGTATTGCCAATACTTAATTTAGAAGTTTGTCCATCAATTTCATCATTTCTGTTGATGCCAAAAACTGATTGTAATTGCAAATGAACATGATTAACTAATTTTAATTTCACACCATAGCCAACTTCATATCCAAATGTTGATGTATGGTTAATGTATTCAGATTGACCAAACATTAATCCAACACCAATTAAAGCGTAAGGCTTTATGAAAAAGTTTTCTTTTAATAATTTGTCATTAGTTAATTTATAATGCAACCTAAATCCATAGCTATAAAAACTGCCATTAAATTTATTGATGGCATCTTTTTCATAAGCCCAAGAGCTTTTATTAGCATGCGCTAAGGCATCTAATGATTTTGAAATATAAAATCCTAAAGTGGCTCCTTGTGTGTTTTTTTGAGTTGAATTAAATTTAAAAAAATTGTTCCCCAAATCACCATTGTAGGCTGATTTACCAATGTTATATCCCAATGCCCAACGCTGATCTTTGGTTTGCGCAATTGAACTTTTGACGAACAAAATAGAAACAAATAATACAATTATTTTCTTCATAATAAATCAATTAATTGATACAAAAATAAAAAAAGAATGTTTTTAAGGAAAAGCAAAATGAAATACTAATCAACATTGAAAGTTTAAATATCCATAAAACCATCTAAATTCCTTCGTTGCTTTTTTGTAGGTCGGGCTTGTTTGCTTTGGCGTTTGCCTGTATTGAAAGAAAAAGCAGATTCTTGAGGTTTATTAATTTGCTTATCTTCTTCAGGCGTTTTATCTAAATAATTTTTAATTGCTTCAGTATATTGAACACGTTGCGAAATGATATTCACAACTTCAATTATCCATTTTCTGGCATCTGTTTTTATTTCATAATTATCACCAATAGCTACATTTTTAGATGCTTTGATATGGTTTCCGTTTGATTTTACTTTACCATCATCACAAGCTTTTGCTGCTAAGCTTCGAGTTTTGAAAACTCTAATAGCCCATAAATATTTGTCAATTCTTATTTTTTCTAATTCAGTTTTCAAAAGATATTAAAGATAATAGAGTAGGGAGGTTGTGAATTATTTGGTACTCATAATTTTTGCATACTTCTTTCCATTAACTGGGTCACACTTATTTAAAAGTACACTCATTTGAATTTTTTCTTGCTGACTTGCCTGTGTATAAAGATTTGAAAGCTCTTCAGATTTGGCTGCAAAAAATGCAATCAACCAAACACCATTTGGGTTTTCATCATACATTTTTTCAATCAGTTTCATGGTGTTAGTAATTACTGAACGTCCATTATCAGCATTTTGATACATGTTATCTAATCCTTTACGATGATAATTGTATAATACTGTTCTGAAATTATCTGCTCTTGAATTAGTGATATTATCCACCAACCAATATCTATTCTTTAAATTTTTTTCGAAAGGCTTCCATCCATCTTCTTCATAATTTTGCATCATGGTTACTATACTTTTTGCCTTGTCGTAGTAAGTTGAACCCCCTTTCAATGAATAAGAATCGTAATCTAATCCGATAATTAGATAAGCGTAAAATGCCATGATAGAAGTAAGATTGCCATTGTATTTTTCATCTGCATAATCTAATTGTTGATATTCTACATAGTTAATTACAACATCTTTATCACTCCAATTAAATAGGGTAGTGTTGTAGGTTGAATTAAAAACTGTTCTTGACGATTGTACATTTAATTGTAATCTAAATTTATCTGTACCAATTTCTTCAGTTACATTTATTAAAATATTGCATTCAATTTTTTCTTGATTATCATAAATATCATCTGTCCATTTTCTATTATTAAAAAATTCAAACAATGATTTTTGAAGTGTTATAAATACTTTTGGGTCAGTGTTATTTAATTTAGGAGTATTGATTTTTACAGCACATTTAAGCTCTTGTGCATTGGCAATATTTAATATTTCAAATATGAAACTGAAGGAAATGAATAATAAAAATACTTTTATTGCTACTTTCATTTTTATAAATAATTTTTGATAATGTGATTAAAAATATCAACCGCAACTTCCTTTTTTGATTTTAAATTAAAATCAATCATGTTACTTTTTGAATCAATAATTGTTATTTGATTAGTTGAATGCTGAAATCCTGCGCCCTTGTTTTGCAATGAATTCAAAACGATAATATCAGCATTTTTATTTTCCAATTTCAATTTTGCATTTTCCAATTCATTAGTTGTTTCCAATGCAAAGCCAACCAATATTTGATTTTTAGTTTTTAATTTTCCTAATGAAGCTAATGTGTCAGGTGTTTTTTGCAATTCAATTATCAAATTACCATCTGATTTTTTTATTTTTTCAGAAGCTACTTGAATTGGCGAATAATCAGCTACCGCAGCAGCACAAATAGCAATATCTTGTTTTGAAAAATATGATGATGAATTTTCAAACATACTTTGAGCTGTTGGGCATAAAATAGTTTTAATATTTGAGTGCTTGGCTGTTAATTGAGTATCACCCAAAAGCAATGTAACATTTGCACCATTTTGAGCTGCCATTTCAGCCAATTCAATTCCCATTTTGCCTGTACTTCTATTACCAACAAACCTAACAGGGTCAATAGGTTCAAAGGTTGGGCCAGCAGTTATTAAAATATTTTTGCCATTCAATTTTTGCAAATTATTGGCTGCATTAAAATAATTTTCTACCCATTCAATAATTGTTTCAGGCTCTGCCATTCTGCCTTTGCCTACTAATCCACTTGCCAATTCACCATCTTCAACATCAATTAAATGGTTGCCATATTGTTGCAATGCAGCCACATTTTTTTGCGTTGATGGATGCAACCACATATCCAAATCCATGGCAGGAGCAAATGCCACAGGGCATTTCGCTGATAAATAAACAGCTTGTAATAAATTATCACAATTACCATTTGCCATTTTTGAAATTGTATTTGCAGTAGCAGGCGCAATCAAAATTAAATCCGCAGTTAATCCTAATTCAACATGGTTATTCCAATTTTCATCATTAATTAATTCAATTAAAACTTTATTTTTTGATAAAGTTGCCAAAGTAATAGCAGGAATAAATTTAGTGGCAGCTTCTGTCATGATTACTTGAACATTTGCGCCATTTTTAATTAACAATCTAACTAAAAAAGCTGCTTTGTAAGCGGCTATACTGCCCGTAATACCAACAATTATTTTTTTATTTTGTAACAATTTAATGTACTATTTTATACTTCAAAAGTAAGTTAAATCACTTGGTATCACAAATAACTTCATCATAAAATTGAGTGATATAACG
>JBDKJJ010000110.1:0-4512 GCA_039796635.1 Bacteroidota bacterium | reverse complement strand
ACCATGGCGAAGCATGTACGCCAAATGTTAGAATTGCAAAAACGTGGTGCCATCACTTTTGATTATGGAAATAATTTAAGAGGGCAGGCCAAAGACAAACGAGGGGTGATGAATGCGTTTGACTTTCCGGGGTTTGTGCCGGCATATATTCGTCCGTTGTTTTGCGAAGGTAAAGGGCCATTCCGTTGGGTGGCGTTGAGTGGCGACCCCGAAGATATTTACACCACCGACCAAGCCATGAAAGAATTATTTCCCGATAACAAAGGCTTGCATCGTTGGTTGGATATGGCAAAAGAGAAAATTGCATTTCAAGGTTTGCCTGCCCGAATTTGTTGGATAGGCATGGGCGACAGAGAAAAAGCTGCTTTAAAATTTAACGAGTTGGTTCGTGATGGAAAAGTAAAAGCACCAATTGTAATTGGTCGTGACCATTTAGATACAGGTTCTGTGGCTTCACCCAACAGAGAAACCGAAGCTATGATGGATGGCAGCGATGCCGTAGCCGATTGGCCTATTTTAAATGCGTTGATTAACACCGCAGGTGGTGCTAGTTGGGTTTCGCTGCATCATGGTGGTGGTGTGGGCATGGGTTATAGCATACATGCAGGTATGGTGATAGTAGCCGATGGCAGCGAAGATGCCGAACGTAGATTAAAACGAGTTTTATACAACGACCCTGCAATGGGTGTGATAAGACATGCCGATGCAGGATATGAAATTGCAAAACAAACCTCACGGAAATTCGGACTTGATATTTAATGAAACAAGCGTCAGTCCCGATGCAAATCGGGGCTGATGCTGGGTATGAAATTGCGAAGGAAACGAGTAGGAAGTTTGGACTTGACATTTAAGAAGGAAAGATTTGGATGTATAATCAAGATTCAAAAATGAAAATATTTTTAAGTGGTTTTTTAGTTTTTTTTATTGGAGCTATTATCCTTTCCTGTCAACCAAAATTTATTTCAACAAAGTATGATTTTGAATTGCCTGCCAGTAAACATGCAATTCAAAAAAAGGCAAATACTTCCTTCTCATTTTATAGCTTCAAGAACAATGAAACCATTGTAAGTGTTGGTGCCATGAGTTGCATGACTGAAATTTATTTTGCCTTACAACGACAAAATTTAAACTTTTACCTTGAAAATATTTTAAGCAAACATCTAAATGATTCGGTCTTTCAATTTACAAAAAATCATTTCGAGAAATTATATCACAAACAACTCAATTCCAATTTTCATTTAGTGATTGGGAACGATTCATCCACAACACTTCCTAAAAGTATTGCAGACAAAGTAATAGTTGAAAATTCATTTCATGAGTTTTCATTACCACAAAAAATGTTTCAAGATTTTTATAAAATTCTTAAACCTAATGGCAAACTTTATTTTAATGAATATTTGAGAACATCAAAATACACAGTTCATTCAGGGTGCAAAAAAAGATTATTTAGCCAAGAAGAAATTATTGAAATTGCTTCTCAAAATCATTTCGATTTTAAACGAATTCAAAATGATTTATTAATAGACGACAATGGAAATATTTCTCAGCTAATTGAATTTGAGAAAAACTAAACCTCAAAAAGCTACGATGAAATCATCAGGGCTTTTTTGTTGGAGAGGGAATTACTTTTCCTTCAAGCTTGATTTTATTGTTCGCTCCGTCATTTGATAAGGATATTTTTCATAAAAAGTATTGTCTTCTGTAATCGAATATCCATCTGTTGAATTTTTATAAGCCTCATGCAGTAAGGGTTGTGAATCATAATTTTTATCAATATGTTTTAACCAACAAGCTTTATAATATTGTGCATCTGAAAAATTTGGATAGCGAACCAAACAACTATCTAAATACGAAACGGCAATTGGATAATTTTCCATTTCACTTTCTGTAATGGCTAAATAAAAATAGTTGAGTTGATGAACATATTTTTTCGTATGACTCGGTGTTTTAGGTTTTTCAAAACTAAATACAACAAAAATTAATGAATTTCAAAATTTGTTAAATGAATGAGAAGAAGTTATTTTTGTTTAGAAATTTTAAACCAATTTTAAAATGCTTACCAAAGAAAATGTATTACAAACGGTCAACAAATTCCCAGCTTCTTTTTCCTTAAATGATTTAATTGATGAACTAATATTTATTGAAAAAATAGAAAAAGGTTTAAAAGATTCTGACGAAAATAAAGTAAATACCGAAGCCGAAGCCAAAGAAAAATTAGCAAAATGGTTGAAATAAAATGGACTGATTTTGCATTAAATGATTTGGATGAAATAGGTAATTATATTGCTTTAGATTCACCACGATATGCTTCTATTACAGTTTCAGAGTTATTTAATGCACCTACAATTTTAAAAAAATCCAGCCAAGTAGGAAGAGTAGTTCCTGAAATTGGCAAAGAGGAATTTAGAGAATTGATAAAAGGAAACTATCACATTGTTTACAAAATAATTTCTACCACACGAATTGATATTTTAACTGTTCATCATTCCAAAAGATTATTGAGCAATCATTTATTTTTTGAGTAGAAAAAATATTCCTAAACTATCCAATCCCTATTTTTTTACTTTCGTTGAATTCTTTAGAATGAAAAAGCTAGTTATCTTACTACTCATTATTCCCTTTATTGGGTTTTCACAAAAAAAATTGATATGAATTTTTGGACTATTAAATTCAATCCAACTTCATTGATTGATGTTTTTGTAATGCCAAGTATTGGATTTGGAATTGAAAAAAAAGTAAAAAGAATTAGTATTGAAGTAGATTTTGGAAAAGAATATTGGCGAATAAAAAATTCTGATTCACTTCCAATAAAAACAAATGGAATAAAAGGCTCTCTTCAAGTGAAATATTTTTTTGAAGTTGAAAAACAGAAAATTTATGTTGCCGCTCAGCCATTCCATAGGAAAAAAAAATACTCAACTGAAGTTACATGTTTTTCTATTCAAGATTCATCCTATCAACATCCAATAAAAGATGCTTTCACAGTTAATAATTATTGTTGGGGAATCAATTTTATACTTGGCTCTGAATTACATTTTAAAAAATTGATTATTGAACCATTCGCTGGATTAGGTTTTCTAAAAAGAACTGTAAAAAATACAGAATTGAATTTTGATATACAGAATGAAACATTTAAACCAATTAAAGACTATCCATTTCCTACGAAACAAGATTTCTATTTTTCGTCAAGCGCTTGGGGAAATGTTACCTTTGGTTTAAAACTTGGTTACATTATTCACTAAAAAAATCACTTTCTCATGAACGAAAAAAAATTATACCTCCTCGATGCGTTTGCGCTGATATTCAGAGCTTATCATGCGTTGAGTAAAAATCCGAGAATCACTACTACTGGCATCAATACCAATGCACAGTTTGGTTTCACGAATACGTTATTGGAAATTATCAAAAAAGAAAAACCAACGCATTTGGCGGTGTGTTTTGATACGGCTGCAAAAACTGAGCGGCACGAAACTTTTGCTGATTACAAAGCCAACCGACAAGAAACGCCTGAAGATATTTTGGCAGCTGTGCCTCACATCATGCAGATTTTGCAAGCTATGCGAATTCCAATTTTAAAAGTAGATGGTTATGAAGCGGATGATGTGATTGGTCATGTGGCGAAAGATGCTGAACGACAAGGGTTTCAAGTGTATATGGTTACACCCGATAAAGATTATGGTCAGTTAGTTTCGGAAAATATTTTCATTTGGAAACCACCTGCATTTGGTAACGATAGACAAATTTTAGGAGTAAAAGAAGTGTGTGAAAAATGGCAAATAAAAAGTGTTGACCAAGTGATTGACATTTTAGGATTAATGGGTGATGCCGTAGATAATATTCCTGGTGTGCCTGGTGTTGGTGAAAAAACTGCTGCGAAATTATTGGCAGAATATCACACCATTGAAGGCGTATTGCAAGCTGCAAAAGAAAAAAAGATTGCTGGAAAATTGTGTGATAAAATAAATGATAATGCTGATAAAGCCATTATGAGCAAGGCTTTGGCTACCATCATCACCGATGTTCCGTTTGATTATAATTTGGAAGAAGCAATTATTGAAGAACCAAACAAAGAAGAGTTAGCAGAAATTTTTACAACACTTGAATTCAAAACACTGGGCAAACGTTTGCTGGGCAATAATTTCATGACTGCTGAAGAAATCAAACCACAAGGTGAAGGAACGGATTTGTTTGGTGCAGCTACGCAATCAAAAACTCAAAATTCAAAACCTAAAAAAGAAGAAAAGAATGATGAGGATGATTTGAGTGAGAATGAAAATGCAGAAGGTGTAACATTCGCTTCTAAAAATATTTCCAACACACCACATCAATATTTCATCATTGATACCAAAGAAAAACGTGCTGAGTTGATTCAACAATTGATGCAGCAAAATGAATTTTGTTTTGATACCGAAACCACTGGCACTGATGCAAACAATGTAGAGATTGTAGGAATGTCATTTTCATTCAAGGCTGGAGAAGGCTACTACATTCCGTTTGGAACAGATTGGGAAG
>JBDKJJ010000109.1:0-5945 GCA_039796635.1 Bacteroidota bacterium | reverse complement strand
TTTGTTTCATCATTTGAATAAAAGGCATCAACACACTTCGTTTATTTTGTTTTATTTCAGCAATAGCTAAATTTTCCATGGCTATTTCATTTCCATTTTCATTTCTGAATTTCAAATTAATATCCAATGTAACTCGTTCAGTGAAATCATTATTTACTAAAGTAATTCGACTATAATACACCCACAGCTTACTTTTCAAAGTTGTTTTATCAAACAATACATTTTGAATTTTTGCAAATTCAGTATCGCCCAAAATTGTTTTTATATCTTCTTGTTTGATTCTTTTTTTTGATGTTCGGGTGCCAAACAATTTGTATTTCACTTCAAAAAACGTGAGCTTACTTTCTACATATTTTCGGTAACGAACTTTTACTCTGTTCACTTTTTCATTGTGATGATATTTGTACAATAGATAATCATCCGTATCAAAATATAATGAATCGTATTTAAAAATCCTTCTATTTTCAATTTCTAAAACTTTGTATTTATGTTGAATAGTTTCTAAAAATTCAGGTAATAATTTTATGTTGAAAGTGTATTTGGTATCTTGCCTATCCAACAACGAAACTGCATCTAATTCAGCCAATGACAATGGTTTCAGCTTTTGCAAAGCTGTTTCAATTTGAGCGATATAATGTTCAGAATTAGTCATTATTTTTTTTCATCATAAACAAACTTGTGAATTTCAGCGTTTTGAGGCGCATCATTATCATAATGTTTCTCTTGAGCTTTTCGTCCTTTATCATCATAAGTATATTCTACAATTTTTTTCTCTTTTCCTTTTGAGTTATAATGAACCTCTTTTAATTTTTTGTTTTGAGGATTGTAAAAAAACTTTATGTGCTTACTGATATTTCCTTTTTTATCATAGTTCCATTCTTCAATTACATCACCTATTGCATTGTATGTGAGTACAGCGTCTTTATATGTAATTTCTTTTCGCTGTTTTTTATCAAATTCAGTAATGTATTCAGTTCGGGTTGTTTGTGCTATTGAAATTTTAGCAATAAAAATCCAGATAATTAAAATAAAAAAAAATTTACTCATGTGATGCATTTGTACTTGGTTTATTTGATTTTGAGAAATCGAGTGTTAATGAATATTGAAATCCTATTACATAAAAATTTTCAGGAACTGATACATTATATTCACGTTGCATCAAGTAATAAAAACCAACTTCATTTTTATCATCAATAGCATAATCAACTCCGGCTTGATACCTATTCCGATGCCATGTTTTATCAGATTCTAGATTCCGTTGATCATGAATTTGATACCGAAATTCAACTGAAAGATTTGCATTTACTTTTTTCATTACTTGATATTTAGTAGTTGCTTTACTTCTACTATACCATTCAGTTAAATATCCTTTTTCAGATGAAAACATATCTTTTTTTTCAGCTTGTAATCTATGCCTATATGAAAATGAAAGTTTTTTATTGATACTTTTTTTGAAAGTGATATCCCACATTAATCTATTCCTAAAACTAAATGATTCATCTTCATAAATATATTTATTAATCCAACGATAAGCGATTGAAGTTTTAATAAATGAAACAGGTTTATACTGCAATCCAATTTCAGTGTAAAATAAATTTAACTGCGATACATTCTCTCTTATCCTTATATCTTCATTAAACAAAACGGAAATTTTTTTATTCAATTTTCCTTCTACTGAAAATGAATTCCATGAACCAAAATCAGCATAGCTTTTTTGAGCTTTAACTGATGAATGAAACATCATCAAATTGAATAATAGTATTAGAAAAAAATATTTCACCGAGTATTAATTTTTTCGAGTGTTTACTTTAATCGTTCCTAAATCGATGGTTTGTGTTTTATCAGTAATCTCAACTGATTTTGTTATTGATGAATCTAACACATACAATGTACTTTTTTTAGAATACACCCACACCGTATATTTTCCTTTTCGTAAATAATTAAAATTAAATACGCCATTATAATCTGTTGATACATCGTTACTGATTCCTGTTTCATCACCATAATTGATAAACACTTTATAATCGCCTACAAATCCTGAATCTGCTTTTAAAGTAGCATTATAATTTACAGCATATATTTTTCCGCTAATGGTAGCTTTGCCGCCTTCACCAGCGCCTTTTTTACATGAACCAAAAAATAATACTGAAGCAAAAGCTAATACAATAAAGCTTAAAATATATTTATTCATCTGTATAAAATTATTTATTGAATTTAAATTCAAGTTTGGCAAACCTCTACAATTCGCCAAACCTCTTATGTTTATATTTTTGAAAACTTAAATGTACCAAAGTGTTTAGTATTATCAATTGATTTTAATTGAATCATATACACACCATTATTCAAATTATTAATTAAAATAGGTTGAGTTGTATTCCATTTTTCAACTGATTGAATCACCTTTCCTTCAATGCTCAAAATGTTGTAGTTAACTTCAGTTTGTTGCGTTTGTAAATATATTTCAGTAGCTGATGGGTTTGGGAAAATTCTCCAATATTTTTCATTATCAACTATTGAAATTCCAGCAGCTGTGAAAGAAAAAGCTGATGAAAGTAATGAACCACAATTTGAAGCATTAATTACTTTTACTTGATAGCTTCCGCTTTGAGTTGGTGTATAACTCTGTGCTGTAGCGCCACTAACAGCTACTCCATTTAAATACCATTGATAAGTAGTGCCTGTGCTATCACAAATTAATGATGAACCATTTTGTGTAATGGTAGGTGTTCCGGGTTGAGTTCCGCTAATATAACAAGCTGTATATCGTGTTGATTGTGGTACACCACCACCTGCTGAATAACTCCAGATAGTAGTTGAATTTGAATCTACTTCATAAATTGAACCTGATAATGCTACACAAATTAATGAATTGCCATTGGGCAATTGTTGTGAATTACCCATGTTGCTGGTATAACCTGTAGTTACAATACGCTTGTTATAAATGCTTGGACCAAATGCTGAACCTGATGCTGGTGTAACATAAGCTCCGCCTGACATTGGCGGACTAACCATATCAACAACACTGGTTTGTGGTGATGAAATTCCTTTATTATTAAATCCAACCAAATAACCTGCACGTGGGCAGTCAGCAGGCACCCAATGTGCATCATGCACCACATTGATGTAGGCTGTACCCGATGCACTATAAGCTGCTGGATTTCCCCAACGATACAATATATCGCCTCCTTTGCCTGCATTACCACCTGTATGTGAAGCCGCTTCAGCAGTGGTTGTGCTGTGATCAATCACATAAATTTCATTCAAATTGTGTGAGCTAAATGTAATTTGATCTAAGGCTGCATTGTAGTCAACACCATTCATGTGCATCCAATCTTTTGCTGATTTATAATTTACATTCATCAACTCAGGATGGTCAGCAACATTGCTTACATAATTTCTACGAGTAGGATACATGCTTTGGCACAAATGATCCCATGCATGCCACTCCCAAACAATTGTACCTGTAGTTGCACCAGTTGGTTGAACTTCTACAATTTTATCAGGCCACATAATATTGCTGAATGAACAACCTGCAGTATCAACTTCTGTTTTTGTTTTTGATTCATACGAAATCAATAAAACGTTTCCATTAGGCAATGGGCAAATATCATGGTGTGTGCAATAAGTAGTGGTTGAATAAACATAGTCCCACAAAATATTTCCGTTCCAATCTACTTTTTGAACTTCACCACTAATTGGTCCGCCTGTAAATGAATTTCCTGAATGACTTACACTTCTCACCAAATCTCCACCTGGTAATACATAACAAGAATAAGTTGTGCCTCCACCTGTAAAATTCCAAGTATGGTAGGTAGCTTTAGCCATATCAATTAAAATGGCTGATGTAGCATTTTGTTTAGCAACTAAAGTGTAATCGCCCCAAGTTGATTGAGCTTTTGAGCTTAATTGAAAAATAGAAAATAATAAAGCAACGATGATGATTTTGTTTCTCATTGTATTATGTTTTGATTGTTTGAATTGTTGATTTTAAATAATTAATACATTTTAACCACATAGCAACATAGTTTTTTCACTTAATGAAAACTATGCTTTTTATGTAAACCTTGACAATAAGTAGGAAGCATAGAAAATAAATTTTTACATAAAATAACTAATACATTTTAAACATTGTTTCTATTGTTCCTATGTGGTTTAATTTTTTTTAAATTAATGTTGAACTGAAAATTTTGTAACACTTAATTTTCCTGAATTAGAAATGGTTTTTAATAAATAAATTCCTGATGGTAAGTTTTCAATATTTATGATTTCAGATGTATAATTTTTGATTGAAATACAAACCTGCCCTATCGTGTTGACTATTTCTATTGTATTCATCAATGATTGATGACTGATAACTAATGATTGATTCGCAGGATTTGGATAAATTGAAATTTCATCACTTGCTATTTCATCAATACCATTTATAAAAGTGCATTTTGAACAACTATTGAATTCATAACTATCTAATTCAACATCACCTGAAACAACAATTGTTCTGTTGCCATTGGTAGCACAAGTGGTAGGAACAATTTCATAATTTGAAGATGAATTTCCGTTTGCAAACTTGTATTCATAATTCATAATTGTTGAATCAACATAAGCAATGTATTCATACTTCTTACCATCGAAACTATACATAGTATGCTTTGTAATATCCCAATTATCATAACTTCCTGCCACATGAATTCCATTAGCATTCACTACCATTCCTGAAGGCAAACACATTTTCAATCGCATTAAATACGTTCCTTGAGGATGATTTCCAGCATAAGGAATCACACCAATAAATGTTGTATCATTCGCAGTTGAATCAATATATAACCATCGGCTATCTACATTTAAATACTGAACTCTTGATTCTTGCGGAATAAACTCAACATCATAAGTTTGATCACCATTTAAGTATTTATATTCATACACTTGGTTAGCAGGTAAGTCAACTACTAAAGTATATAGATTAGTATCTACAACATCTTTAATCATTGGGTTATAAGCTGGGTCCCAATTGGCAGGCGCACCCAATGCAGTTTGAAAAGTTCCTGCTACATGAATTCCTACACCTGTTACATTCAATGGAACACCTTTCATAGATACAGCAAACTTTACTTTTTTTGAAAATGCTGTAATGCCAATGCTTAAAGCAAAAAAAAGAAGTAGATATTTTTTCATGTTAATGATTAAATTATTGTTTGATAAATTTTGAATTAAATTGATTTCCTTTTTCGTCAGTTGCTTTTATGAAATAGATTCCTGATGGCAAGTATTCAATATTTATGATTTCAGATGTATGATTGATGATTGAAATACAAACTTGACCAACAACATTTGCTATTTCAATTGTATTTACTGAATACTTACTACTCACAATTAAATACTGATTCGCCGGATTTGGATACACAATTAATTTATTATTATCCAACATTTCATCAACTCCGTTAGCACAATTTAATTTTTTAAATGTTGGCCATCCTAATTTAAAGCTACCAGTTCCATCAGGGCATCGAGCCATTGACACATCTGTTGTTTGGTTATTAAAAGCTATACTATCAAATGACGAAGTTCCGTTACTTAACATTAAAAAATCAGCACTGCCTGATAACTTAAAATTTGCATGTAAATAGGTTGTTGAGTTAGTGCCATTATCAGCAAATACTATTAATATATCATTTGCATTTATAGTAGTTGATGATGGAAAAGAATATTTAGTTGGGTTTGTTCTATCATCTGTTAAATACAATCCATTCAAGCTTAATGGTGATGAAGTAGTATTATATACCTCTATCCAATCTTCATGACTTCCTAATTCATTTACACCAAAGCTTGCATTCTTAGCCAAAAATTCATTTATCATTATATTTCCTTTTTGAGCTATAGGCACTGTTACATTAATTTTATAAAATTCATGTTCAGCACGTTCGGGTGAAAAGATAGCAGCATTGCTATTT
>JBDKJJ010000108.1:0-5036 GCA_039796635.1 Bacteroidota bacterium | reverse complement strand
AGATTTTTAAGTTTAGAAAAATCAATACAATAAAAATGACTGAAAAATTAATATTAGTTGTAAATGATGATGGCGTTACAGCCCCTGGAATAAAAGCTTTAGCAAATGCGGTTTCAGGATTAGGAAAAGTAATTGTAGTTGCCCCCGATTCACCACAAAGTGGAATGGGGCATGCAATAACGATTGGTAGCCCTTTACGCTTAGAAAAAGTAAATGTAGTAGATAATATTGAATGGTACCAATGCAGCGGTACACCTGTTGATTGTGTAAAATTAGCTGTAGATAAAGTGTTACATCGCAAACCTGATTTATGCGTAAGTGGAATAAATCATGGAAGCAACTCCTCCATCAATGTAATCTATAGTGGTACTATGAGTGCCGCCATGGAAGCAGCTATTGAAGGTATTCCTGCGGTAGGTTTTTCATTATTAGATTATGATTTTGATGCTGACTTTACTGCTTCAGCGCATTATGCAAAAGTTATAGCTGAAAAAATATTACAAAATGGATTGCCACATGCTTCATTATTAAATGTAAATATTCCAAAATTAAAATTGGCTGATATTAAAGGAATAAAAGTTTGTAGGCAATCAATTGCAAAGTGGGTAGAAGAATTTGATGAACGCCGTGACCCAAGAGGCAAAAAGTATTTTTGGTTAACAGGAAAATTTGAAAACAATGACCATGGTAATGATACCGATGAGTGGGCATTAGCTAACGATTATGTTTCTATTGTACCAGTTCAGTTTGATTTAACTGCACATCAGCATATTCAACATATTCAAAACATTTTGTCATAAAAATGGAATTTTTTAGAAAAGATAAAGCATGGTTTGGTTTTTTGTTAGGGATTTTATTCCCGGTATTGGGTTTTGTTTTTTTTACTGAATTTAATGAATTTATAAAAGGTAGATGGTTACCAAGCTACTCAGGATTTTCAGCCAGATTTATTTTCATCATGAGCGTAATGAGTAATTTATTGCCATTCAGTGTAGCTCGAAAACATAAATTGGATTACCAACTACAAGGTATAGTAGGTGCCACAATGCTACTTGCCATATTATTTATGATGGTAATTATTATTCCTATCAAAATTTAAAAGTTGCAACATTATTAATTCTGCCATATTGATGCAACATTTCAATATTTACTAATGTCTAAGTATCATGTTAAGCGAACAAGAACTATATAAACAATGTATTTCAGGAAGCAGAACTGCTCAAAAAGAACTTTTTGATCGTTTTTCTCCTAGAATGTTAGGTGTTTGTTATAGATATACTCGTTCCATGCAAGAGGCTGAAGATGTTCTTCAAGATGTTTTTATAAAAGTGTTTCAGAATTTGCAATTTTTCAAAGGTGATGGAAGTTTGGAAGGTTGGGTTAGAAAAATAGCAATAAATACTTCATTAAATCATTTAAAAAAGAACAAACATATAAGTGAAGAGTTAGAAATTGATTCAGCAAGAAAAGTAGAAGGTCCTGTTGATTTATCAATTGAAAACTATGATAGCAAATTAATCTGGCAAACAATTGAAAATTTGCCTGATGGATATAGAGTGATATTAAACATGTTCGCGGTTGAAGGCTATAGTCATAAAGAAATAGCCGAACAATTGGGAATAGCTGAGGGTACTAGCCGAAGTCAATTTTTAAGAGCAAAAGCGCATCTTAAAAAAATGCTCGAAAAACAAAATATCCCTATTCATTATTAAACCAACTTAAAATTAAAACTATATAATTAATTATTCAATTATGACACAACCCCAATTAAATTCATTCGAAGAGCAGCTTCAACGCAGTGCTGATGAGTTACATTTCAAACCATCCAACAAAGTATGGCAAGGAGTTGAGAACAGCTTAAATAATAACTCAACTTTAGGTGCCGGGGCAAGTATCACAAAATCATTACTAGGTAATTGGATTTTAAATCTCTTAGTTCCAGCTGTAGTTTTAGTAGGCGGTGGGAGTGTTTTTTATGCTAATTATTCTTCAGATTCAGCTGTAGTTAAAGAGTCAAATTCTACAAATGTAAACAACAATACAAAAGTTGTAGTTGCTTCAGAAAACCAAATTAATATTACTAAAAAAAGTACAGAAGCATCTACAAATCAAAAAGAAACAATTGCAGCAGCTACCTTACCTACAAAAAGTATTTCCGACAATCAAAATAATGCTAATGCGGTAAACTATTCATTAGGTTATTCAAAAAACATACAAAGTAATCAGCAAACTAATTCTGTCATTAATTTCATTAATTCATTAACTAAGAAAAACATAGAGTCAAAAGAAGAAGTAAATAATAATTCAAATATTGTGTTTACTAATTCAGATATTGAAAAAATTTCAAAGAAGGAATTAGAAAAAAATACAAAATCTGAATATCAAGAAAAAAACGTTAAGTCAGTTGACTTTACTGAATAAATAAAATATTCTTAAACAGAAAGGCTGCCTACTTAATGTATAGGCAGCCTTTTTTGTTTAAAAGGGTATTCAAAACACTAATGATAATTATTTTCTATAAATTATTTTGAAGCCTATCTTTCCGAAATGAAAAAATCAATATTCCTTCTATTTCTTCTTTGCTGCACATCTATTTTTGCTCAACAAAAAATAAAACCTGATGCTGAAAAAATGCAATGGTTTGCTGATGCGAAACTGGGAATTTTTATTCACTGGGGAATTTATTCAGTAAATGGAATTGAGGAATCATGGAGCTTTCACAACAAAAATATTGCTTATGAAAAATACATGAAGCAAATAGATGGCTTCACTGCCAACTTCTACAATACTGATTTGTGGGCTACTCTGATAAAAGAAAGCGGTGCAAAATATGCTGTTATCACTACCAAACATCATGATGGCGTTGCGTTGTATGATACCAAACAAAATGATTTGAGTTTGGTGAAAAAATCTTTAGCCAAAAGAGATTTGATTGAGCCATTCGTCAATTCACTTCGGAAAAATGATATAAAAGTCGGTACTTATTTTTCATTATTAGATTGGTCGAATAATGATTATCCAGAGTTTTTAAAAGATTCTGTTCGTTATAAATTGAAAGCTGATACGCTTCGCTGGCAAAGGTTTCAACGCTTTTGTCAAAATCAGATTGAAGAAATTTCAACAAAATTCAATCCTGATTTATTTTGGTTTGATGGCGATTGGGAACACAGTGCAGAAGAATGGCAAGCGGAAAAAATCAGAAAAAATATTTTAGCGCATAACCCCAAAGCTGTTATCAATAGTCGCTTACAAGGTTATGGCGATTATGAAACACCTGAACAAAATTTTCCTGTTACCCGACCTGATTTTAAATATTGGGAATTGTGCATGACCACCAACGATGCTTGGGGTTATCGGTTCAACGATACCAATTATAAATCGGTAGATGAAATCATTTCCATTTTTGCTGATTGCATTGGCAATGGCGGAAATCTGTTGTTGGACATTGGTCCGAAAGAAGATGGAACGATTCCGCCACAACAAGAAAATATTTTAAAAGAATTAGGAAAGTGGACAAAAGGCAATCATGAAGCCATCTTCGGGACTGTTGCAGGTTTGCCTCTCGGGCATTTTTATGGAGCTTCTACTTTGAGTAAAGATTCTTCCACCATTTATTTATTCGTTCCAGGAAAAAGCACAGGAGATATTGTCATCAAAGGTTTGGATGCGAAAATCAAAAAAGTAAGTGTGTTAGAAACGCATGAAACTTTGACTTCAAAAATTGTAGGAAAAATTTCTTGGAGCAATGTGCCAGGGTTAGTGTTTGTCAAAATGCCCGATAAACCTGCATCTCGGATGAGTGTAATAAAAATTGAATTAGATGGGAAATTAAAATTGTATCGTGGGAAAGGTGGTTACTAAAATGAAATTTATGAAGAAAATATTTTTGTTGAGTCTGCTTGTAGTCATGGTTCAATCAGTTTTTGCACAATCAAATGAAATTGTTTTGTGTAGAAATAGAAAAGCTCTGGTAGAGATTCTTGTTGATACCAGAGATTTAAATTCAATGACTGCGGCACAAATAATCCAACATTATTTGAATAAAATTTCAGGTGCACAATTTCAAATTGTAGAGAAGGAAAATTTATTACCAACACTTAATTACTTAGTTTATAAAAATCCATATCAATTTTTAGAAACTATTGATTGCAGATACTTTACATCCGATTGCATTTACATTCCTAAATTAGATGAAATAAAAATTGAACCTGAAAAGATTATTAATAACACATCAAGTTTCAATTATCGTGAAGTTTTTTATGCCGAAGCATTCAAAGGTGATTTCCCAAAATGGAATGCCGTTGTTAATTCAAAAGATGAAAAGCGCAGTGAATGGGGATTGTGGGTGCATACTTTTCAAAAATTAATTCCGTCAGAAAAATATTTTCAATCACATCCTGAATATTTTTCTCTGAAAAATGGAGTAAGAATTAAAGACCAATTGTGCTTATCAAACCCTGCTGTATTGAAGCTTTGTATAGATTCATTACAAGCTCAAATCAAACGAAACCCCACTGCAAGATATTGGTCGGTTAGTCAAAATGATAATTTTGGTTATTGCGAATGTGATGATTGTAAACGAACAGATAGTTTGGAACAAAGCCACAGTGGCTCGATGATAAAATTTGTGAATGAAGTTGCTCAACATTTTCCTGATAAAATAATTTCAATGTTGGCGTATCAATATACACGAAAAGCACCAGCGCATATTGTGCCTGCGCCTAATGTGAATATCATGTTATGTACGATTGAATGCGACCGCTCAAAGCCTTTAGCAGCCGATACTTCCAAAGGAAGTTTTGTGGATGATTTGAAAAGCTGGAGTGCTTTAACACACAATATTTTGGTGTGGGATTATGTCATTAACTTTCATCATTATCTCATGCCATTTCCGAATTGGCAAGTGTTGCAACCCAATTTACAACTCTTCAAAAAATATGGTGTGCAAATGGTTTTTGAACAAGGTGCAGGCAATGATGAAAAAATTGAAATGGAAGAATTGCGTTGTTATTTGCTTGCAAAATTATTATGGAATG
>JBDKJJ010000107.1:0-3626 GCA_039796635.1 Bacteroidota bacterium | reverse complement strand
TAACGGTAATGTATTGGCTGTTTCTCCCTCTCCTTTGGAGAGGGCTGGGGTGAGGTCAATAGGGGGATTTGAATTAAATATTTCAAATCTTCCTAAAGGCATTTACTTCCTCAAAGCTACTGATGAAAAAGGAAATGTGAAGAATGCTAAATTTGTAAAGGAATAAAACAATCCCACTAACCCACTTTCCAAGGGGGGAATAAGGCATTCAAACTTTGCGAACTTTTGTTTCTTTTGGAATTTACTTTTAAATAATTGGTTTAGAATTTATTCCTCCACTAATCCCCCTTTTCAAAGGGGGCAAGGGGGATTTAAACCAAAAAAATTTGTAAAACAATAAGCCACAGATTGTATAAATTTGCACCTCAATATTTTTTACCATGAATGTAAATGATGAAATGATTGACCGTTTGAGTCATTTAGCTAGATTAGAATTTAATACAGAAGAAAAAACGGAAATCAAAAATGATTTAAGTAATATTTTAACTTTTGTTGAAAAACTAAATGAGTTGAATACGGATGGCGTTGAGCCTTTAGTTTATGTAAATGAAGATGTAAATATTTTACGTAAAGATGAACGTCATCAAGAAATAACAAAAGTGGAAGCGTTGAAAAATGCGCCTCAAAAAGATTCAGATTATTTCAAAGTGCCAAAAGTATTGCAGAAAAAATAAAATCCATTTACCACAACTTGTACCGATTTAATCGTGTATAGAAACATAGAAATATAGGATTTGATAATTAATGGTTTGTGGTTTAAAAATGGATTTCTTTTTTTACTTATAACCAATAACAAGTAACTAATAACTTTTCCTCCGTGCCAGTAATTGAATTACACGATATAAAAAAATCTTATTTTCTCGGAACTACCGCCGTGCCTGTGTTGCATGGCATTGCTTTAACGATTGAGAAAAATGATTTTGTGGCATTGATGGGACCAAGTGGAAGTGGTAAATCAACCTTGATGAATATTTTAGGTTGTTTAGATACTGCCACTTCAGGTAAATATATCATCAATCAAATTGATGTAAGTATAGCTAACGATAATCAGTTAGCTGAAATCAGAAACAAAGAAATTGGGTTTGTATTTCAATCGTTTAATTTATTACCCCGATTAACTGCTTTTGAAAATGTAGCATTGCCATTAATTTATGCTGGAGTTGATAAAAAAGAGAGAGAAGAAAAATCTTTGGAAAAACTTACTGCTGTTGGCTTACAAGATCGGATGCATCATAAACCTAATGAACTTTCAGGTGGACAAAACCAACGGGTTGCATTTGCAAGAGCCTTGATAAACAATCCATCTATCATTTTAGCCGATGAACCTACAGGTAATTTAGATTCAAAAACATCTAAAGAAATTATGGATTTATTGGTAGAGATTCATGCAAAAGGTAACACTGTAATATTGGTAACGCATGAAGAAGATATTGCTCAATATGCTCATCGTATCATCCGATTAAAGGATGGTTTGATTGAAAGTGATATAAAAAATAAACCATGAAACAGTACGGTTTAATTGGCTTTCCGTTGGAGCATTCATTCTCCAAAAAATATTTTACCGAAAAATTTATTGCTGAAAATATTGCAGATTGCAGCTATGAAAATTTTGAATTGAAAAAAATTGAAGATTTTATTTCTTTAAAAAATAGCAACCCAAATTTAAGCGGATTGAATGTTACGATTCCTTACAAACAATCAATCATGCAGTATTTGGATGAAATTGATGAAACAGCGCTACAAGTGGGAGCGGTAAATACAATAAAGTTTTCTGATGGAAAATGCATTGGCTATAACACTGATGTGATTGGATTTGAAAAAACTTTTGCGCCTTTGGTAAAACCTCATCATTCATTTGCTTTGATTTTTGGTAATGGTGGTGCTACAAAAAGTGTAGAATATGTGTTAAGAAAATTGGGTATTCAATATCAAATTGTGAGTAGAAATCCGAGTGTAAATCAATTGAGTTATGAGGATTTAAATTTGTTTACCATGCGTCAGTTTCATGTGCTGATTAATTGTACGCCTGTAGGGATGTTTCCGAAGGTAAATGAAGTTTTGAATATTCCTTATGACTATATTAATTCAAAATTTTTGTGCTACGATTTAATATACAATCCTAAAGAAACTGAATTTTTAAAACGTAGTAAATCAAAAATGGCAGTAACCAGAAATGGCCATCAAATGCTGATTGAACAAGCGGAAGTAGCTTGGGAAATTTGGAATGACTAATTAAAATAATTTTCCTTCTTGAATTTTTGTGCTAAATTTTTGTTCATGTTCTAATAACCATTTTTTTCGCCACAAATCACCTGCATAACCAGTTAGACTTCCATCTTTTCCAACTACTCTATGACAAGGAATTACAATTGATAATTTGTTTTTGCCATTTGCTGAAGCCACTGCTCTGATTGATTTTATATCGCCTAATGCAATAGATTGTTGACTATAAGTTTTGGTATTTCCAAATTCAATGTCAGTTAATTTTTGCCAAACTTTTTTCTGAAAATCAGTACCTATTAATTCTATACTTACATCAAAAATTTTTCTTTTTCCTTCAAAATATTCATTCAATTGTTGAATGCATTTGTCAATTTCAGATGTTCTATATTCAGTTGGTGATAGGCTTTTGTAAGAATTATTTTCAGTATCAATAAACATAATAGCAATGATACTTTTGTTGTTGGATACAATTTCAATTTTACCAATCGGTGAGTTGATGTGAGCAACAAAGAGTTGTAAATCATTTGCCATGCTTTTGTTGTTTCGCTAGTTTTTCATCGTCATCATTCAAACTAATTTCAACACGACGGTTTCTTGAACGCCCTTGCTCACTTGTGTTGTCGGCTGTTGGTCGCTCAAAATTAAAACCACTAATGCTAATTCGCTTGATTGTAATTTTTCGAGCAGTTAAATAGTTCATCACATTCTCGGCTCTGTTGGTTGATAGTTTTTGATTGTAATCTTTATCACCCTTATTATCAGTATAGCCAAATAGTTGCAATTTTACTTTTTGATGACGCATTAAATAAGCAATTAATTCATCTAAATGTTTTTGAGCAGTATCAGGAATTACATAACTATCTGAGGCGAAATTGATATTCGTAATCCTAAAAAAATCAGCCTCAGCATCATCTATTGAATCTTGTTTTTCTTGCAATTTTTGCGCTTGAGGTACAATTACTTTTTTTGGTACACCATACATAATACTATCAAAATTGATTTTGCTACTTACATCAGCATACTCTTTAAAATGCGGCATTTTGGGGTCTTTCATGCTTTGAAATGAGCCTTGTTCTAAAAACACACCGCTATCATAACTGTTGTCGCCCACATCAGCAATAGCTATTTTGATGTGATATTTTTGGTATGGAGTAACATAACACCAAGCCACCAAAGCCCTTGTAATACCATCGTATTCAATATTGCTAACAATAGCTTGATTTAATTTTGATTTTTTCTTTTTGTTTACTTCAAATAAAATTTCAACTTTTTCTTCTTCTTCTACTTCTGTTTTTTTCTTGTTTTTATTTGCAGATGATGGTTTCTTTTTTGGTGTTCCTGGGGTTTCTTTAGTGGGTTTTACATCGGTAAAATAATCATTATCAATAAATGCTTTTTTGTTT
>JBDKJJ010000106.1:0-3399 GCA_039796635.1 Bacteroidota bacterium | reverse complement strand
CCAAATGATGAATACCTATTGATTTTAATAATTCAGTTTTTTCATCGGGCGTACTTAATATTTTTAAATCGCTTTGATTGCTTTGTAATACATGTTTGGGATGCGGATGAAAAGTTATCAAAATGCTTTCCCCATTTATTTCATCAGCCATTGTTACCAATTGTTTCAAAATAGATTGATGTGCTGAATGAACGCCATCAAAAGTGCCAACAGTGATAACTGTGTTTTTGAAATCAGGTAAATTTTCTAAACCAAAATGTACTTGCATAAAACTTGAAACAAATAATTAGTTACTATTTTTAGTTGAAATTTCAGTTACTGATTTTCTATCTTTTATGAACCAAAGCATTGCTACTACTATGTAAAACAGACTTGCTATTAAATGCAGATAAATGTTTTCAGTTGATTTAAGCGCTAATGAACTTGCAACAATTAACGCACTCCATAATAAAATACTTTGCATAGGTATAAATACAATTGTGATGATTATAGGTAATAAATACCATGGATTTACTACAGGGAAAAATGCATAAAATAGTATTAAAAAAATAGCCACTAATTTCATGGCTGAAAATTCATTTTGATTTCTTTTTCGCCATGCTAAAACACATAAAACTGAAATTGAAATGGCTGTAAATAATCGGCTAACAATACCTATTGTGAATGCTTTTGAATTGGTTGGTAATATTTTATCTAACCAAAAATAAAAGAATGAATTGAATTCAAATTCATTGTAATAACGTTGTAAGGTTACTGAATAAGTATGTAGAATATCACGGTTTTGAAAGTATAAACCAAAAAATGCAACCAAGCATATTGCTAAAAATGAAATGAATTTTAAATTTTGCTTGAGTGAATTTTTTAGTATGAAAATGGGTAGCAAAAATAACGGTAATAAACCAGCAGCTATTGAGGCAGCATAAAAGAAAATAGCACGTTTGTTTTTATGATTTACATAGTATTGAAATGATAAAAGTAAAAGGCAAATCATTAATGCTTCAGTATGTGCATTGCCTGAAATTTCAATAATAGCTAACGGACTTAAAGCATAAATAAAAATATTTTTGATTGGCAAACTGAAATGTTTTAATAAATTTAAAAGTGCTGAAATGCTGAATACTTCAGCAACAAACAAAATAAATTTAATGAAGATGATGGCAATGTGTTGATGCCCTAATGATGTTTTTATACTTATATAAAATATCATTTCACTTAAAGGTGCAAAGGCTGATAAATCACGAATTGAATTAATTTGATGAAATAAATTACCAGCATTTTTAAAATGATTTAGTCCGCCATCCATCACATCTTTTGGGCTTAGTGTATAAGGGTTGAAGCCCATTGCTTGTAAATTTCCATCCCAAATATATCGGTAAATATCATTGGCTAAATTGGGTATTGAACCCACTAAAATCAACCTAATAAAAAGTGAACTATAAATTACCCATTGAACATCATCGTTATCTAAAATTTTAAGCAAATAAAAGTAGATAACAAATAATGCCGCATAACAACCTACCACTTGAATAGTGTTATCAAATTGAACAGCATAGCTAAAAAAGGCAGCAATCAAAGCATACAAGCCAATCAATACATACTTTACATTTTTCATGGGCGCAAATGTAGGTAATTTGTTTGTTGGTATTTATTTTTAAATAGATACTATGTTTTTGGGTAATTCAAAAAGATATATTTTCTGATTCACATTTGAATTTTATCAGTAATTTTGATTTTTATGCAAATAGATAAAGAAGAAAATAATAACATGGCGAATGACCCAAACGAAAGTTATTTGGGGCGAAAGAGAATTATTTTTTATCAATCAAATGATGAGCAAAGGGAAATAGAATTATTGCAAGAATTACAATTAACTGCTGTTGAAAGATTACAAACTACCGTTAACTTGATTCGAAGAGTTTACAGTAAGCATTTGCAAATGATAACACCATCAAACCGAATTACTTTTAATAAAAAATAGGATGAATATTTTTTTAGAAGAGCATAAACAAATTATTCAAATTTTATTAAAGCATAAAGTTGAATTTATGTTAATAGGTGGTTATGCCGTTATTTTTTATGGTTACAGACGTACTACTGGTGATATGGATTTATGGCTGAATCCAGATAACATGAATAAAATAAAATTATGCAATAGCTTAGAAGAAGCAGGATTTGAAACCGAAGACTTAGTTCAGTTAGAAAATTTAGATTTTACTCAACATCAATCTTTTAGCATTGGAACTGAACCACAGAAAATTGATTTTATAACTCGAGTCAATTCTATTGAATTTAGTGAAGCAAACGAACATAAAGTAATTGCCGAGATTGATGATATAAAAATGCCAGTTATTCATTTAAATGATTTGGTGAAAACTAAAATTAATACAGGAAGAAGTAAGGATGCAGCTGATATTGAGGCACTTCAGCATCTTAAAAATAAAAGGATAGATTAAGCTCATTGTAAATTCTTTGCCATCTTCCATTCAATTCTATTTCCTTTTTCCGTTTCTTCTGTTATTTTTGCAAACCTAATTTTTAGCATGTATAATTTTAGCAATAGAAAAAAAGTAATGGAACAACGCCCAATGAGTATCATGGAGCGTATGTACTTACCTGCCATATTCGGTGGTATGATCATTACAATAAAACATTTATTTAAGAAAAAAGCAACAATTCAATATCCTGAAGTTGAACGTCCGTTTAGCCCTGTTTTCAGAGGATTGCATGAATTAAAACGTGATGAAAAAGGTGCTGAAAGATGCACTGCTTGCGGTTTGTGTGCTGTTAGTTGTCCGGCTGAAGCTATTACCATGGTTGCAGCTGAAAGAGAGAAGGGAGAAGAGAATTTATATAGAGAAGAAAAATATGCAGCCACCTATGAAATTAATATGTTGCGTTGCATTTTTTGTGGTTTTTGTGAAGAGGCTTGCCCTAAAGAAGCTATCTTTTTAGAAACCAAACCTGCACCTGCAAGTTTTGAACGTAAAGATTTTATTTATGGCAAAGATAGATTGTTAGTGCCATTAACCGATAGTCATCAACAAGTAAGAGCACAATTACAAGCCAACAAATGATACCAACTTATATTTTTTATTTTCTGGCTTTTCTAGCCGTAATGTTTGCCATATTGGTTATTTCGGCAAAAAATCCAATTCATAGTTGTTTGTATTTGGTGCTTACCATGTTTACCATTGCCGCCAATTATGTATTGTTGAATGCTCAGTTTTTAGCAGTAGTACAATTGATAGTTTATGCAGGTGCTATCATGGTACTTTTTCTTTTCACCATCATGCTATTGAATTTAAATTCAAGTAGTGAAAGTATGAAAAGCAATTTGGTGAAATTTTCATCAGCCATTGTAGGCGGAACTATTTTGTTGTTGCTCACTGCATCGCTTCA